>CAKRHL010000082.1 GCA_934338765.1 uncultured Lachnospiraceae bacterium
GGTTTATGAAACGATTCATGAATATGGTGTATACAGATAAGAACGATCGAAGAGATGGATAAGTCAAAGTATTATGGCTTTGACTTTCCCCAGTAGTTTTCAATGACTTCCTGATGCAGTCCCTCGCCGATCACAATGAGAATTGCCTGACCGTTTGGAATGGGATGGATCTCTGTTTGCCGGTAGGTTGCATTGACAGCGATCCAGGTATTGTCCGGAAGTTTTTGAAAACCCTTGATACGAAAGACCTTGCCGCAGGCAGGGTCTTTTAATATTTGTGCACAGGACTCCCGTAGAAATTCTTCGGTAAACTCCATATTCATAAAATATAGACTGTCATATGTCTTTTTTTCATCCATCCAAAGCTTGCGGTAGTCGGCGGAATGATAACCGGAGTGCATGATCTTCTCGAAGTCAGCAGGAACCAGTTTGTCCCAGTCCTTTTGCAGCACAAGCCGGCCGGCCGGAGCAGGACACTGCAGCTCCTCCAGCAGATCGGAGACATACCGGATTGTGGAGGAAAGGCCGGATGTGTCAGTTTCCTGTACATGGCTGTAAAGGATCGTGCCTGCCTGTGCTGCCTGAGAGGCGAGGAGAAAGCGGGAGGAATGGGAGAGCGTGGTGTCCGGATTGGCATCAATAATGGTGATCACATTTCCAATCTCGTACCAGCGGTCCAGAGGATCCTCGTGCAGTGCATCAAAGAATTCATCCATATCAAAGATACCGGAGGGTTCCACTAAGACCCGGTCGTAGCCGCACATTCCCATAGCGATGAGCTTTGTTTTGAAACGACGTCTGTGACAGTCGGCGTCACAGCCTCCTGCTACCATTTCCAGAGTGCAGTGATCTCCGAGAATATCCTGAAGCAGCATGGCATCCACATTGACAGCCCCAAAATCATTTTCCAGTATACCGATATTATTTCCCTGATCTATGAGATATTGGGCGTATTTTTTGATGAAAGTTGTTTTGCCGGATCCTAAAAATCCTGTGATCAGATCAATAGAAATCATGTACAATCCTCCCTTTGCTGTGTGATATTGATTTATTTTGGTGCATAAGAATATTTATGCTTATGTTTATTTTGTACAGAAACTTCTCTTATCACGCTAGAGTTTATCACACATATCATAAAATTACAAAATATAAAAAGAATCACAGTGAAACTGCTTGTCTCATTATGAAAATACGTTTATAATTATTGTAGCACAAAGGAGAAATCCGGACATCAGGAAAGAGAGGTATGAAAATGCAACACAGGAAGGGTTATCAGATCAGTCTGTTTGTGATCGGATGTATTCTGGTAAATTGTCTTGGAAAATGGCTTGCGGCAGTATGGCAGCTTCCGCTTTGGATGGATTCGTTTGGAACCGTATGCAGTGCGTATGCACTGGGACCGTTTTGCGGAGCGGTTGTGGGGGCAGCCACTAATGTGATATATGGATTTTATCATAAGGCATCCTATATTTATGCATTGACCAATATCGCAGTAGGTATTTTGACCGGTTATTATGCGGCGAAGGGCTATTTAAAGGATCTTTTTAAGACCATGTCACTAAGTTTTCTCATTACGCTGCTTTCAGTTGGAGTATCCGTTCCTTTAAATTACGCATTGTATGATGGTAGTAGCGGCATTTTCTGGGGAGACGGAGTGGTTGATCTGTTGGGACAGATGGGGCTTTATTCGTGGCTGTGTGGCGTGATCGGTGAGTTTTATGTGGATTTTCTGGATAAGGTAGTTACTCTTGTAGCATTTTATGCAGGGCTTCGCTTATGGAATCGGTTAAAAAAGCATCAGGATAAAGGAAATGCCGGCAGGATCAGTCCCAATCACATCAAGATGGGTAGTATTGTTCTCCTGATGTTTCTTAGTTCCATGCTGTCAGAACCGGCGGTTGTTTCTGCACAGGGTACAGCTCATTCTTACAATAGGTATGTGCAGACGATCTATAATGACAATAACGGACTGCCCGGCGGCAAGGCAAACGATATTGCCCAGACAAAGGATGGTATTCTGTGGATCGGAACCTATGGCGGGCTTTACCGGTATAACGGAAGCCGTTTTCAGTGGATGGATCATTATGACTCTGTCAAGAATGTCAATTGTCTGTTTACGGATGAGGCGGGCAGATTGTGGATCGGCACCAATGACAGTGGGGTGTCCATCTGCATCAATGAGGAGATATCCAATGTAGTGGATTCTTCCCAGGGGCTTCCGGCGGATTCGGTGCGCTGTATTACAGAATGTTCTGATGGCACCTTTTATGTAGGCACTTCCGACGCCCTTGCAATTGTTTCTCTGTCCGGCGGTCTGGCAGTCAGTGATATTGTTTCGGAGATTACCTATACAAAGAGTCTGTCGGCGGATCAGAAGGATCATGTGGCTGCGGTAACGGATGAAGGAAGTCTTTATCTGCTATCCAATGGGAAAGTAATACAGCATCTGCAGAGAAAAAAATATCAGGAGGCATATTCCTGTTGTATGTTTGATGATCAGGGCAGATTGTATGTGGGGAGAACGGATAACCGCATTGAGATATATCGGCTCAGGGGAGAAAAGATAAAGAAGCTTCGGACCGTCTCCTGTGGTACGCTCGTAAATATTAAATCCCTTCATAAGTCAGAGGACCGGGAAATCTTTATCTGTGCGGATAACGGTGCGGGCTTTCTGGATGAAGCGGGGACATATCAAAGCGTGAATACCAACAAATTTAACAGTTCCATAGATCATATGCTCATTGATTATCAGGGTAATCTCTGGTTTACCTCTTCACGGCTGGGACTGCTCCGGATGTGCAAATCTGTTTTTACCGAGATATTTACAGAGGCGGGACTGGAGGAAGATGTTGTCAACACCGTGATCCGGTGGAAGGACGATGTCTACTTTGGAACGGACAGTGGTCTGAAAGCTGTGGATGGTGCTATGACCGGATCAAAAGATACTGATCTGTCCCGAAAGCTAAAGGGGATCCGGGTACGCTGCCTCATGGAGGACAGCAGGGGCAGTCTCTGGGTTTGTACCTCCGGAGCGGGCGTCTGGAATGTATCAGAGGATGGCACGATCCGCGTTTATTCCGAAAAAGACGGCCTTTTGGGAGATAAATTCCGTACAGCATTGGAATTAAATGATGGAACGATTGCTCTGGCAGGGAATCTGGGGATTTCCTTTGTACAGAACGGAAAGATATCCGGGAACATCGGAGCATCCGACGGCCTGCCAAATCCCAAGGTGTTATGCATGCTTCAGCAGAAGGATGGGACACTTCTGGCGGGGACAGACGGAAACGGTATCGCTGTGATCCGTGACGGCAAAGTGCAAAGCCACTACAAAAAGATCAATGGTTTAAGCTCCGAGGTAATCCTGCGCATGGTGGAGGATACGGACAATGGAGGCATGTTTGTGGTTACCAGCAACAGCCTCTGTTTTATGAAGGGTGATAAGATTCGTATATTGGATAATTTTCCATATTATAATAACTACGATATTGTAGAGGGAAAGAAAGGGGAGGTTTTCGTCCTTAGCTCTGCAGGAATTTATGTAGTGGACAAAAAGAAGCTGGAACAGGGGAAAAAGCTGGATTATGATCTGTTGAATGCGACCAAGGGTCTGCAGGAATCACTGACTCCGAATGCATGGAATTATATTGACGAAAAAGATAATTTATATTTGTCCGGTGGCTTCGGTGCTGTATATATGAATATGAATGATTATGATTCCCACAATTTTTCTTATCGTATGCTGATGAAGTCCATTAAAATGGATGGGGAAACCTCTTATGTGGAGCGTGGGGAACCGTTTCATATCTCAAGAGGTGTAAATCGTGTGGAGATCATACCGGAGGTGGTCAATTATTCCGTCAATGATCCTTATGTCCGGGTGTGGCTGGAGGGTTATGACAAAGAGCCGACGATCCTTCCGCAGAGTGAACTCAAAAATATCGTCTACACCAATCTGCCTACAGGAGAATATGTTTTCCATATGGCGGTGTACGACCATCAGAAGACGAAGGTGATCGAGGAAAGCACCTATCAGATCATCAAGGATAAGGAAATTTATGACCACTGGTGGTTTTACGTTTACTATGGTATTGTGCTGGTGCTTGCGATCGTCTATCTGACCTGGCTCATTGTCCGGACACAGATCCAGAAAAAGCTCAATCTCCAGAAAAAGGAGTTAGAGCTTGCCAAAAACCAGATCCAGATGGGTAATGAAACGATCATTACCATTGCAAGAACGGTGGATGCCAAGGATGAAAACACGAGTCAGCATTCCCAGAGAGTATCGGAATATTCTGTGATGATCGCAGAGAAGCTGGGATACAGCAAGGAGGATCAGGAGGTGCTTCGCAAAACAGCACTTCTTCACGATATTGGAAAGATCGCCATACCGGATCGTATCCTGAATAAAGCAGGGCGCCTGACGGATGAAGAGTATGGAGTCATGAAGTCCCATGTACTCCGGGGCGCAGAGATATTAAAGAACTTTACCTTTATTGAACATGTAGATGAGGGAGCTCTTTATCATCATGAGCGGTACGATGGAAAGGGATACGTCAATGGTCTGAAGGGATAGGAGATTCCCCTGAATGCCCGGATCATTGGAATTGCCGATGCGTTCGATGCCATGACAGCCAATCGTGTATACCGTAAGAAGCTTGATATAGATTTTGTGTTAGAGGAGCTTCGCAAAGGGAGAGGAACACAGTTTGATCCGCAATTGGTAGATATCATGCTGGGGCTTTTGGAGGACGGAACTATTGACGTTGAGAGACTTTACGAAACAGACGGACAATGATCTTCACAGAGCAGATATCATACACTTTGCAGAGCCTGTGCCTGAGGGCAGAGATCTGTGGGCTGAGAAAGGAAAGGATTACAATGAAAAGAATATATATCATAACCATCAGCAGTGCTTTGCTTGTGATATTGGCAGCATTTGGTCTGCATCTTCTGACAAAAGATGACGGGGAGCAGCGTACCATCACGGCAGGTTTTGTCTATGTGGGGGATACCAGCACTGCCTATACCGGCAATTTCGTCAAAGCGCAGAAGGCAGTAGAAAAGAAATACGGCGACAGAGTACGGACCATTGCCCGGTTTAATGTTACCGAGGGCAGTGAAGATGGTATTTTGAAGGAGCTGGTGGAGGAAGGCTGTGACATTATCTTTACCACAAGCTTTGGATTTGGAGAAAAGGCAAAGCAGTGGGCAGCGAAATATCCCAAGGTGCAGTTTTGTCAGTCCACCTGTTCCAATGCCAACGAGGAACCAAAGCTTTCCAACTATCATACCTATATGGGAGCGATTTATCAGGGACGTTACATTTCCGGAGTGGCTGCGGGGATGAAACTGAAGCAGTTGATCGAGGAGGGGATCATCACGGAGGATCAGGCGAAGGTGGGATATGTAGGTGCCTATCCATATGCAGAGGTGATCTCCGGATACACTGCATTTTTCCTGGGGGTAAGGTCGGTTTTACCGTCAGCGGAGATGACGGTAAAATATACCAATACATGGGGCAGCTATGCATTGGAAAAGAAATATGCGGCACAATTGATCAACGAGGGCTGTGTGATCATTTCCCAGCATTCGGATACTACGGGACCGGCAGTGGCATGCGAGGAGGTCAAGGGAAAGCATGTGGTATATCATGTGGGTTATAACCAGAGTATGGCGGATGTCGCTCCGACCACCTATCTGACCGGATGCCGGATCAACTGGGAGCCGTATATATCTGCAGCGGTGGAAGCGGTATTGTCTGACAAGGACATTGAAGGCTCACTGGATGCAAATATCAATGGAAACGATGCGGGAGCCGGTTTTGACCAGAGCTGGGTACAGATGCTGGAGGTGAATGAGCTGATCGCGGCACCGGGTACCAAAGAGGAGATTGAAAAACTGATCGGCCGCTTTAAAAAGAAAGAGATCAATGTATTTCAGGGAGATTATACCGGAGTGGATCCGGATGACCCGAAGGACGTGATCTCTCTGGAAAAGGCATATCATGAAAATGAGAAGAGTTCCGCACCGACATTTCATTATGTACTGCAGGATGTGATCCATGTAGAAGAATAATGATCCGTGCAGAAGAAGTATTTTATCGATCAAAATTTGAACATTATCGTGTGATCGTGCCGTTATCCTATCTGATCGCACATAGCATCATGTGGTGTACCATGCAGGCGTGATTTTGAAAAGTAATTTTAAAGTTGCGCCTGTTTTTATTGCTTTATGTAGTAATAAAAACTATATCAAATGGTAAAAAATAAAATAACATATTGACATTTAAACTGAAAAAGAATAACATTATAAATGTCCGAAATTAAAGAGATATTTGAAAAACAGAGAAAAATATTGCGTTGCAGAAAAGAGGATGGTTTATGAAAGCATTAAAAATAGGTGATAAAATTGCTAAAGTGCCTATTATACAAGGTGGTATGGGCGTGGGAGTCAGCCGTTCAAAGCTGGCGGGAGCTGTTGCCCGGGAGGGTGGTATTGGTATTATTTCTACTGCGCAGATTGGTTATGACGAGGCAGAGTTTGAACAGGATCCGGCTGCCGCTAACCGAAAGGCCATTGGAAAGCATATTCGCCTGGCAAAGGAAAAGGCTGCCGGAGGATTGGTGGGAGTGAATATTATGGTAGCATTGCGGGATTATGCTGATCATGTGAAAGCGGCAGTGGAAGCAGGAGCAGATGTGATCATCAGCGGAGCTGGTATCCCGGCAAAGCTTCCGGAATATGTAATAAACAGTGATACCAAAATTGCCCCGATCGTGTCTTCTGCAAAGGCGGCAAGAGTGTTATTGCAGCGGTGGGAGAAGAAGTATCAGAGGACCGCGGACTTTGTAGTGATTGAGGGACCAAAGGCAGGAGGACATCTGGGATTTTCCAGGGAAGAGCTGCAGGCTATAGATAAAATGGATTATGATACAAGAATTCGAGAGATTATTTGCACAGTGAGGGAATTTGCAGACCATTTTCAAAGGAAAATTCCGGTTATCGTAGCGGGGGGGATTTTCACTGCTAAGGATGTTAAGCACGCCGTAGAGCTTGGGGCGGATGGAGTACAGGTGGCGTCACGGTTTGTTGTCACCAAGGAATGTGATGCCTCACAGGCATATAAAGATGCATATATTCAAGGAACGACAGACGAGGTTGAGATTATCAAAAGTCCTGTGGGTATGCCGGGAAGAGCGCTGCACAATCAGTTTTTGGAAAAAGTGCAGAAGGGACAGATTCCTGTGAAAAAATGTTATGGATGTATGCGGCAGTGCAATATCAATGAAATTCCATATTGTATTACGGATGCCTTGACAAAAGCGGTCCGCGGTGATGTGAAAAACGGATTGATCTTTTGCGGAGCAGAAGTTGGCAGAATTCATGAAATGACTACGGTGCACGATCTGATGGAAGAGCTTGAGGTGGGGTTTGAATGATCCGAAGAAAAATTTTGTTTTATGGAAGAGTACAGGGGGTAGGCTTTCGTTACCGTGCCGGATATGCGGCAGAGAGCCTGCGTCTTACGGGCTGGGTACGTAATGAAGAGGATGGCACTGTTTCTATGGAGGTGCAGGGCGATGAGGCATCCATTGACCATATGCTCCGGATACTGCAGCAGGACCGGTATATAGATATTGTGGATATGGATATCAAAAATATGGTTTTGCAGGAAGATGAGAGAAGCTTTGAAGTGAGATATTAACCGGAAGCATCAGTCTTTTCGGAAAATACAATAGCTGAAATCAGAAGAGGAAATATTCTCTCTGTATAGAAATTATCAAAGAACAGGGCTTCCACCGTAAAGGTGGAAGCCCTGTTTTATTTTATGTCGTATGAATTATGGGATGATATTAAACACACCCCTGAGCCTTCATAGCTTCTGCAACCTTCAGGAAACCTGCGATGTTTGCACCGGCCATGTAGTTACCCTCCATGCCGAACTCTTTTGCAGCCTCATCACAAGACTTGAAGATCTCTTTCATGATACCATGAAGCTTTCCGTCCACTTCCTCAAATGTCCAGGAAAGTCTCTCGGAGTTCTGGCTCATCTCAAGACCGGATGTTGCAACACCGCCGGCATTTGCAGCCTTAGCCGGTCCGTAGAGCATCTTGTTCTCGAAGTAAACATCAATAGCATCCGGAGTAGAAGGCATGTTAGCACCCTCAGATACAGCATAGCAGCCGTTTGCAGCAAGCTTCTTAGCGCTGTCTCCATCAATCTCATTCTGAGTAGCACATGGAAGAGCGATATCACACTTGATGCTCCAGATACCGCTGCAGCCCTCTGTATATGTAGCATTCTTATGGGAGGTTCTGTCAACATACTCTTTGATACGTCCACGCTCAACCTCTTTGATCTGCTGAACAACAGGAAGATCAATTCCGTCTGGATCGTAGATATATCCGTTAGAGTCAGAAAGAGCAACAACCTTTGCACCAAACTCAGTAGCCTTCTTTGTAGCGTAGATAGCTACATTTCCGGATCCGGAAATAACAACTGTCTGATCCTTGAAGCTCTTGCCGTTTGCTTTCAGCATCTCTTCTGTGAAGTAGCAGAGACCAAAACCTGTAGCTTCTGTACGAGCCAGAGAACCACCATAGGTAAGACCCTTACCGGTAAGTACAC
>CAKRHL010000083.1 GCA_934338765.1 uncultured Lachnospiraceae bacterium
GTTGGTTTTACGGTTGGTGCTACAGTCGGTTTCACTGTCGGCGCAGCGGTCGGTTTCACTGTTGGTGCAGCTGTTGGCTCTGTTACATTTCCGTCAATTCCTGATACTTCGAAGTTCATCTTGACGGTGTTCATTGTCTGGTAATTTACATTATTAAAGTATGCCTTATAATTTGAATTTTCTACGGTCACATTATTTACGTGGGTATTGGCCCATACATTAATAAATGAGAAGTTAAAGACCGGACAAATCAGACCATCATCGGATGCCTTCTGTGATACATCATAAGTAAAGGTATCGTTCTTCATGGTGTATTTCTGTCCGTTGATCTCGAAGGATTTTACCTTCACGGTTGCCTTGTTAAATACAGAGGCCTCATCATCTGCCACATTGATGTCCTTAATGTAAAGAGATCCAATGTTCTGCAGCTGGCTCTTGGTTGCTTCCAGAGACAATGAGAAATCTCCGCCACCGGAATAAATATCAACATGCTCATCACTGATCACAGACTGCCAGCTTGCAGTCTCCAGCAGATACAATTTGGCGCGTACATATTCTGCCTTTGGCACTGTCACCTGACAGGTCGCCTTGTATCCCAGAGGTACAGACGCTGTAACGGTACATGTTCCTGCTCCAACAGCAGTTACCTGTCCCTTGGAATTTACAGATGCAACACTCTCATCACTGGAGTTCCACACAACCTTGTCCTTGCTGTCGGCCGGTGTCAGTGCAGCGGTAAGCTGCTGCTTTTCATCTCCGATATGAATCGTCAGAGAAGATTTATTCAATGTAATTCCCGTCGCAGTTGCAGACTGATCTCCGCCATAGACCTCCATCATGGCATCCATCAACTCCTGATGAACCACCTTATTGGTATAGCGGTCAATGATCGCAAATCCATATTCTCCGTTATAACCGTTGTCCCATGCAACCGGAATCATACCATACTGCTTTGCATAGTAGCAAACCTTCTGGTAATACTCCGCACGGCAGATCTTGTTCTGACTGTCGTAATTTTCTTTATTGATGGCACCAAACTCTCCAATGACCACAGGATATCCCTGAGAAACAAATTTGGTGTTCATTTTTTTGAACTGGGATACCATATAAGACTCATCTCCCCAGCTTGCTTTTTTGGATGCATTTGTGACACTGTCACCCCACTGGGTCGCAGCTCCGGACTCCGTACCACAAAAATCCCATGGATCATAATAATGAACAGAGATCATAATTCGTTTCTGTCCGGATGCGATATTAGAAGAAAGATAATTGTCTGTTGGCATTTCAAAGCCGTAATCCCCTGCCGTATAATCAATATTTGTGTTCCATCCCGGGATCAACAGCCATCGCTGGTCATTGTTGCCGCCGGACTTACGTACAGTATCCACAAAGATCTGATTGTACGCATTTATATTTGCATAAGCACTTCTGCTCGGAGTTCCGTAAGTTCCGTCAAACTCCTCGTTCATAGACTCAAAGATCAGATGCTCGTCATAATTTTTGAATCGATCGGCAATCTGCTCCCAGCATGCTTTGTATTTCGCTTTAATCTTTGTCTGGTCACCACTTCCGCACAACAGCCATCCGCCGTTTACTGTGGTGTAGCCGTCACCGTGCATATTTACGATAGCATACATATCGTTGTCTACACAATAATCCACTACCTGCTGCACACGGTCAAGCCATGTAGAATCAATCTTGTATCCGTTATTGTCATCGATCATGCTCAGATAAGACACCGGAATACGGATTGATCTGAAGCCGGCATCCTTCGCTGCAAGGACCAGATCCTCTGTGAGCTTTGGATTGCCATAGGCTGTTTCGTTCGGAGTGCCTGCACTTGCGGCCTCCAGTGAGTTTCCGAGATTGTACCCGACACCCATCGCCTCCGTGATCTGCGACTGGTTCAGGTTCTGAAAGCTGCTATCTGCAGCCTGTGCAGTTTTCGCCGTCATATTTGGGAGCGACAGCGAGGTTGCCACCATTGCCATACTCAGGACAATGGCCATTGCTTTTTTTCGTAAAGCCATAAAAGTCTCCTTCCCGGCTGATCAGAATGAAATTTCCGGCTGCAACTGTCCAAAAAACAGGACAGAACAAACGATAAAAAACAATTATAAATCCCCACAAAATATAAATTGTTTTTCATGATCATTTCTTATTTTTGGCTCAGAAAAAAGACATCCTTTGTCCCCACAAAAAATGTCTTTCCACATCCTAATCACGCCCAATACATTACTGAAACAACTCCCCCACAGAGTCGCTTCTTTTGCTACAAAAATTATATTATCATCCTTCTCCAAAATATGCAATACGATTTTACAAATTTTATGTACAATTTTTACAAAATGGAATTCGAAATAAATAATTTTTTGTGCATGATTTATTGACAATTTGACACATTTTTTTCAATTTTTGATTGAATATCAAGGAAAAATTCTGTATCATAGGAAATGAATAATTACGAAATGAGAGCGTGTAAAGCATGAGTAAAATAATTGAGAATATATTTTATAAGCAGCGCGAGGATTTTTACCGGAAATATAAAGACCGCAACAAGCGGTTCACTTTTCCGGAGGATATCACCATGACAAAGGGAATCCCTTATGCTCCGGATGGCATCAAGGCACATCGTCTGGATATCCTGGAGCCGTCAGGCACTGCCCCGGCAGAGGGATGGTCTGTGATCATCAATATCCACGGAGGTGGCCTGCTTCTTGGCAGCAAGGAGTTTAACCAGTATTTCTGTGCCAGACTCTGCACTCTGGGTTATCTGGTCTTTAATGTGGAGTACCGGCTGATCCCGGACTGCACGATCTATGACCAGATCAGTGATATTTTTCAGGCAATGGATTTTATTCAGAAGAAACTGGACAGATATCGCGGCAATTCCGCTGATGTTTATGCCGTAGGTGACAGCGGCGGTGCATGCCTTCTGGTATATACCACGGCCACACAGCGCAATCCAAAGGTTGCAAAAGCCGCCGGTGTAACTCCTTCGACATTATCTTTGAAAGCACTTGGTCTGATCAGCGGCATGTTTTATACGAATAAATTCGATCAGATCGGACTTTTTATGCCTAAGTATCTTTTCGGGCCAAAATACCGACGCTCTGCATTTGCACCTTATGTCAATCCGGAGCATCCGGACATCATCAGATCTCTGCCACCATGCTTTCTGGTCACCAGCGGTAAGGACAATCTGCGCCGGTATACCATGCAGTTTAAAATGGCACTGGACCGGGCTCAGATGGAGTCCGAAATTATGGACTTTCCGGATGATCCACGACTGACCCATGCGTTCAGTGCATTTGAACCGGAGCTGCCGGAAAGCACACAGGTTTTTCACGCAATGACCGATTATTTTAAAAGTCTGTAATACACAAGAAATGAGGAATTCTATGAACTACGACGAAAAATTATTTAAAGAAAAAGCAAATCGGAAGGCACGTAAGATCTGGCTGATCTTTGCCATTCTCTTATCTGCCAATTACGGTTCCGACTTTTCCCAGGGGCAGTACAGTGCCGGTTATTATCTGACATTTCTGGCATTATGCTGGATCCCTTTTATTGCCGGAGAGATCCTGCTCCGGGTCAAGGGCTGGGATACCACCCGTTACAAATTTGATCTGGTCATTGGCTACGGTATCTTCTATACCTATGTGATCAGTACCACATCATCACCGATTGCATTTACTTATATACTGCCGGTGACAAGTCTTCTGGTGATCTATAAGGATCAGCTGTTTATGCGGTACTGCGGTATTGTCAATGCCATTATCATTATCGGAAGCTCCGTATACCGCTACATGGTACTGGGTATGAATTCCGCTGCCAATATGAAGGACTATCAGCTGGAGCTTTCCTGTATTATCCTTTGTTATATCTGCTACGGTATGTCCATCCGTCATCTGAATGAATCGGACGGAGCTATGACCGACAGCATCAAGGGTGATCTCCAGCGTGTCATTACCACCGTAGAGAAAGTAAAAACAGCCAGTAACTCCATTATGGACGGCGTGATCGTAGTTCGGGAGCTTGCAGGCGAAAACAAGCACGGAGCCGATATTGTGGCTTCCCGCATGGATACCCTCAATGACAACAAAACAAATCTGCAGGATACAACAGCCTCCTCTGTAGATATGACCTCCGATATCAGCTCTCAGGTACAGCATATTGCTGTCATGATCGGAGAAGTCGTGACTCTGATCGACGAATCAGGCACCCATGCCAAAAACAGCTCCGTCGATCTGGGCAGTCTCCTGCAGACCACACAGACCATGTCAGAGCTGTCCGCTGAAACAGAGCAGACATTACAGGCATTTAAGACAGAGTTCGAAATGGTGAAGGAAGAGACCGGAACCATTGAAAAGATCAATAATCAGACAAATCTGCTGGCACTGAATGCTTCCATTGAGGCTGCCAGGGCAGGAGAAGCCGGAAAGGGCTTTGCTGTCGTTGCAGATCAGATCCGTACCTTAAGTGCTGAGACAAAGGAATCCTCCGGACAGATTCAGGATGCTTTGATCCGTCTGGAAGAAACCTCCGACCTCATGACAAATGCGATTGAAAATACTCTGCGTCTCATTCAGGATACACTCCAGAAAGTATCCAAAACAAATGAAAGTGTAACCACCATCACCGCGGATTCCTCAGAGATCGAGAAACACATACATACCATTGATGATGCAATGAAACGGGTGGAGCAGTCAAACCACCAGCTTGTAACAAATATGGGACAGGTATCCACTACCGTAGAGGACATGACCTCCGGCATTGCGGATTCCAATGAAATCTGTCATAAGATGTTGAGTAAATACGATGAAACTGCCGTCAATATTGACACGATTGAGAATGTCGTGGAAGCTCTGATGTGCGAGCTTGGCATTGGCGGATTTATGGGACTGGAGGATCTGACACCCGGCATGAAGGTGATCGTTTGTCCCGACAGTACACCGGACAAAGCCTACCATGGTGAGCTTGTGTCGGAAACACCACAGGGTATCACAATTACACTCCCTTCCTCTGCCAGAATCACAGAAACCACACCTTGCCATGTGCAGGTTACCGTAGGCAATGTCCTTTACTGCTGGGATAAAGCAAAGATCTTTCCGGACGATAACGGAATCTATCAGATACAGATCAGTTCACGTCCAAAGATCAATAACCGTCGTAAATATCCTCGTATGGATATCAATAATGACTGTCTCATCACTGTCCCGGAAACCGGACAGGATTTTACCGGCAAGCTGGACAATATCAGCGGAAACGGATTTGCTTTTACCACCGATGCTCCTTTCTTTGCCACTGCAAAGGGTACAAGTATCACCCTGCAGATCCAGCATTTTGAAGTTCCGTCCCACAGCCTGCTGGAGGGACGTATCATCCGCTGCTCCAATAACGAGGGGCATTACATTGTGGGCTGTCAGATGCCGGAGGATGATCTGTTCCTGATGAAATATGTTGAGGAGCATCAGTAACGCAACCAAAGATATTATTGAAACATTTGTTAATTTTCTTATATCAAAACACCACGGTTCGAAGTATACATAATGGATTTCTTTATATATAACACTTCGAATCGTGGTGTTTTATTATTCTAATATTTTGTTATGTCAACTCCAAAAGTCCTGCGTGGCATAAACCAGCCATTCCGCAGAAGAATTATAGGCAACACCGACTCCAATATATTTGTAACTGGTATTCAAGATGCCTCCCCGATGACCGGAGGAACCGATCCAGCCGATCACCATATAAATTGCATCGCCACTGCCGGCACAGATATTCTCGCCGCACGAGCGATAACTGATTCCCTCTGCCTGCAGTCGGGCAGAAAATCTTGTGCCATCCTGACTGTTGTGTTGGTAATAATTATTGTCTGCCATATCCTGACTATGACCTCTGGCTGCTGCCTCCGCTTTTGATTCCCATTGCAGATTGGAAAGTCCCATATAAGTCCGATATGCATTTGTCATTTCCCAAACCTGTGTTTCTGCCGCCCGCAAGATCTCATCATTATATGTCATATACGTCCGATAGATCATTTTATACTTGTTGCAGTCTTTGGAGAATGCATAAAATCCATAAACTGCTTTGTCTTTTCCATCATAAAAATCACTGAACGCATACATATGAGCATTTTTCGTTAAACGGTAATATGCCTCAGTTCCTTCCTTTGCCTCTTTCTTGGCACTATTCAGCGCATAAAAGTTATCTGTATTTTCACTCCATCCGGCATCCACCATAGACGCTGCACTTGCGCCCTCCTGCACCAACTCCGTCTGCTGTACGGCAGTGCCGTCCGTTGTATTCACCGTAGCATCATAAACGGTAAAGCCCTTTCCTATCGTGAAATAAGAAGCAACCTTCTGATCCTTGATGCCAACCAGAAGATATGGTTCTGTGGTACTGTTACCATTATAAATATACGCCGTCATATTTGTCTGTGGCAGTGGATCGATACGCTCCGGTTCTCCCCACTCTGCCTGCAATGCTTCTAGACTTTCTCCAATATACAGAGATTTCTCCGCAAAGCAGAGACGTGTGGTTTCCAGAGTAGCCACAGGAGTTGCTGTCTGAGTTATCGTTGGTGTTGTCGTCGGTTTCACCGTTGAGGTTGCTGTCGGAGTTTCCGTTGGTACCTCTGTGACAGAAATCGTTGGTGTTATCGTCGGTGTCACTGTTGGAATCCCGGTTGCTGAAACCACCGGCGTTTCTGTTGGTGCTGCCGTTGGAATCTCGGTTACTGAAGCCACCGGCGTTTCTGTTGGTGCTGCCGTTGGAATCTCGGTTACTGAAGCCACCGGCGTTTCTGTTGGTGCTGCCGTTGGTACCTCTGTGACAGAAACCGTCGATGTTGCTGTTGGTGTTTCCGTTGGATCTGCTGTCGCATTCGGTATTTCTGTCGGTTCCGGCGTTACACTCGGCTCCGGTGCTGCTGTAGGCTCTGGTGTCTCACTCGGCTCCGGCGCCGCTGTAGGATTTGGCGTCTCTCCCGGCTGTGGAGTCAGTGTCGGCTCCGGTGTCTCGCTTGGCTGGGGCTCCAGTGTCGGCTCCGGCGTCTCACTAACCTGTGGCTCCGACGTATCCTCCGGCATCTCACTTATCTGCGGTTCTGCCGATGCACTTGCCTCCGGCTCCCTGCTTGGGAGCTGTGATGGTCTCGCAGAAGGCTTTATGGTTGGTTTTGTGGTCACTCTGACATATGGACTTGCCGACGGTCTTTTCGTCGGAGCTTTTGTCGGAATAACGACCTCAACCTCTCCCTCTTCATCCGGTATAACGACTACTTTGACCACACACTTTTTCATAGGATATGCAGTCAACGTAACCTTTGTCTTTCCCTGGTTTTTCCCAGTAATCCGGATCTTCTTTTTGGTTACCTTGACCGAAGCGATCTTTCGATCCGACACGGTTGCCTTGATCTTCCTCATGCCGGTGTTCTTGGCCTTGATCGTAATTCGATCTCCCTTTACAACTGTAACCTTTGCTTTGGATACCCTGATCTTTGCTGCCGCAGATGCCGTATCCATCTGACACGGTGACAATACCGCTGTCAAAAACAGCAGCGCAGCCAACAGGGTCGATATTGATTTTTTCTTCATATAGAATCCTCCCTGATTTCCTTATAGATAGTATATCGGCATATAGACGATAAATATAAAATTCTTAAAAAATCACCAAATAATACAGTGCACTTTGGCAAACCTTCACATGCTGAAAAATATTTATTGCATCATCCTCCTCGTCAACGACAGCATCCCGGTAATCATAGTTATCCCGAAAAATAAATAAGGTGTTTAATTCGTTTCCTATATTTCTAATATCAGAAATATTTACATTATATTGTTTCAAAAAATCATCATGTTTAATTTCACGATTAAAATAACTAATCAATAAACTATGACTTTTGTACTCAATTCCGGTATCATATATCTTTTATCTTAACCAAAGGAAATGTTCCCTTCCCACCTCCAGCCTGATCCGTCCTGAAATTCGTACACGTTCTCCATTTTGAAGCTGTTTTAATATTCTGCCTCCCTGACGTAACCCGATATTCTCTGCTGCATGACTTGCCACAGTATAGCTTCCATCCTCCGGATGATAAATGATCTGGCAGTTGTGATCTGCGATCTGCCCTGCCGCTTTCATACTTCCCGTTTCTATCCCTCTCATGGCCTCCGGTGTAGTGCCGATCGTTACCGCAGAGGATTTCCCCTCCGTTAAATTCCACGAAAGTCCACTGTAAATACCGTTTCCATCACCGACACTTCCTGCCGCAGGAATCCTTTTATTTTTGCTCTCCTGACCTCCCTGCTTCTGATCATCAGCATCCTTTTCTCCTTGATCTGCATCCTTCTTTCTATTTTTTTCGTTATTTTTATCTTTCTTGTCATCCTTCTTTTTGGAATCCTTCGAAGAACGGCGTTTCTTTTTCCTCTTGGATTTCTTGCGTCTGCCGTGCCCACGGTCACGATTCTTTCTCCGGTCGCGATCCTCATTTTCCTCCCAGTCATGTCCGTCTTTGCCCCGCTTCTGCTTCGGCTCACGGTATCCTCCCAATGTCCAGCCAAACAGGATCAATATCAACGCCATAATATGAAACATCGCAAACAGATAGACTCCCGCCA
>CAKRHL010000084.1 GCA_934338765.1 uncultured Lachnospiraceae bacterium
TATGTTTTTGAGGGCAGAACACCATTACATCTGGTATCGGGAGTCTGCCTGTTTGAGGAGAAAGATACGATTGTTGTGCCGAAGGGCTGTAAGAAAGAGTATCAGGAAAAATGGAGCAGTAATGTCAGCAGGCTGCAACAGAAAATTTTGTGGGAAGAAAAATGAAATTTAGGATAATAGGAGGTGGAAAATATGAGACCAAAGTTAATGGGAACCATGGCGGTGCTATCGCTTGCTGTGTTATTGACTGCGTGCGGAAGTAACGGTCAGGATGCAGGATCGTCTCAAGAGAAACCGGTACAAACAACAGAGTCTGCAAATAAGACAGCAGAGCAGTCAGGAGATGAAATTGCAGACCTGCTTGGAAAGACATTGATTCCGGACGGGGAGAGAGATTATTATCAGAATTATTTCATAAAGAAATATGACAAGGTACGAAGGGATACTATTTCGGATTGGAAGGATTCTGACGGAAATTGGTGTTATCCGAAGGGATATGAGATTCAGTGGAAGCCATCCGATGACGAATTGATGGCGTCACAGCAGTTTCCACAGGAATTGTTGGAGGACATGAATACCGGGGAGTTGTATCAGTTTATCCGGAAAGCTCATGGTTTTTGGGCACAGTCTGCATTTGACAATTATGTTCAGATGTTAAGCTACTATTATTGCCGTTATAATTTTATCGCAGAGCTTATGAGGAGAGAGGACTGTGCAGAGGTAATTCATACATATTATGAAAAGACTTCGGAGGACGATAAGAAGCAGTATTCCAAGATGGCTTCCCGTCAATTTTCCAATGGGAAAAAGCTGGAGAAGCAGGAGCGGTTTCAGTTATTGGAAGGATTGGAGTGGTTCTTTCAGTATAAGGAAGGAAAGTCTGTGCCGGATGAGCTGACGTTTGGAATGCAGCTGATTTCGAAAGACAAGTGATACAATCGAAAAGCGTGTGGGATAAAGACAAAAGGAGAATCTGAAATCCTGGAAATAAAAGGGGGAATGCCTGTGAAGCATATTAATAAAATAATTTTTGGGGCAGCATTTCTGATCATTGGTGGTGCAGCTGTGATGGGAAATGGTCAGAAAAACCGGAATTTGTCAGCAGTTTCTGATATAAAAAGAGCTGATGCGGCAATCAAAACACCGGGACCGTTTTGGACAATGGCACCGGATGAGCAGCGGTATATTAATTACAGAAAAGATGGGCTTTGTTATACAAAGCTGACGGCTGTAGAAATTTGGGATCGACCGCAGAAGCAGGGATTTGAATACAACGATCCTTTATATGAACTGATTGCGTTTGAACAGGAGTTTGATGCAGCAGGAAATGCAAAGTATACAGACGTTGTTGTGCCGGAGGAGATCGAGGGCGTTCCTGTGATAAACAGCTATAGTTTTGCGGGGCATTATGAACTTAAGAGCCTCTGCATACGGGCAAAATACAGTTATCGCAACGACTGGCTTCGTTCCGGTTTACTTCGTGATTCGCCTGATTCCATAAAGGGATGTACCGGCTTGGAGCATTATGAAATGCCGCCGAGCGTAAGATGGCTTAGTAATGAGGATTTAGCAGATTGTAAAACCATTACTTCTTTGAATATTCCTCAAAGTGTAACGGCTATTATGGAAGATGCTTTTAAGGGCTGCAAGAATCTAAAAACAATTACCTTTGACAAATTTTCCAATCTAAATAATGTAGATGGGCTTCGCACCATGCCATGGTGGAAGGAGCATACGTTGGCAAACGGAATGACCATTTATCAAAAATGTCTGGTGGATGCCGGAAAAAAGGGCGGAACAATTACTCTTAGGGGAGATAATGTAGAAAAGATATTTGACAGTGCGTTCAAAAACAGTAAAGCCAAAACAATTCATCTGGGAAATATAAAGACTATGAGCAATGCAGCACTGGCATATAATAAAGCTCAGAAAATTGTTTTGGGAAAAGGCATTAATACGATCCCGGAGGGATGTTTTAATGGGGACAGGAATCTCAAAGAAATCCGTATCACTTCCAGAGAAAAGATTGTTTGGGGGAAGAGTATGGATATAAAGAGCAGTTATTATACAGTGGTCGGTCTGGAGACGGAAGCGTTACAGAAAAATCAGAAAATTGATATCTACATATACAGTAATAAGCTTCATAAAAAATCGCTTCATCGTACAAATTTTTCGGCAAAGAAGGTAACGCTGCATGTACCGGCGAAGATGGTAGCCCAATATCGGGAATGTGTGAAGTGCAAGGTGGTAGCATTGTAAAAAAATTCTGTTTTTTGCAACATTTGAAGAATAACGGTGTCTATATAAGTAGGGGGGGAGAGGAGATGAGGAGAGATTGTTTATTTATATGTAAGTGGAGAAATTTTGTTGCTTTGTTTATAGTGATCATGATGTGTGCTGTCAGTATACATGTGATGGCGAATAACAGTGTCAAAGCGGAAGAAACTGTGGATGAGCCTGTCAGAGAGGGAACAGTGAGTGAGCTTCAAAAGCTGGAAGAAAAGCTGACGGCAGAGAACGAAGCTTCCGAGAGAAGTGGGCTGCAGGAAGCGGTAAAGGAGCAGGCAGCCGGAAAGAAAAGCAGCGTTTCTTTACAGGAAGCATATAGGGTGAAATTATTGAAGAATTTTTGGCTGACAGAGTATCTGGAGGGCGGAGATCTGGCAGATCATGTGTCCGGCAAGGTTCAATGGAAGATGCCGTATCAACGGGATAATGGGGAAACCGGGATTATGACGTTTGCTCTTCAGGGAGACCGCTATGTCCGGATGGGGGAATCCTCCGGGGAGAAGCAGGAACAGATACCGGCACCAAAGAAAGAGGTTGCCCGGATCATTGCAAAGGCTGGGATTACATCGGAGGATATTGTGAAAGCAGAGTATTATTATTCTCAAATGTACAGTCTGGTTCTTATTGATATAAAAACAAAAGACGGGGAGTTTGTTATTCCATATGCGGAATTTTCGGAAAAAATGAAGTCAATAGATCAGAGGCAGCAGATCACTAATGGGGAGGTTTATAAAATTTCTGATTTTATGAAAGAAATGAATCAGATTTTTGATGAGAAATATTTACAGGATCACCCAGAGGAAGTAATTGGGATGAATTATCGGAGGGATACGATGGCAAAAAAGAAATGGGTTATAGCAGGGATTTTTGGAATAATTGTTTTGTTTTTTGTGACAAATACCCTGACCACAAGGGGGTATTGTTACACTGTCAGCTATCCGGGAGGCGAAATGATTTTCATGAAGAATGGTAAGTGCTATGTTGGTCTTCCCGGTTCGGAGAATCGTTCAAAGCTTACCGGCAGAAGTTATGACGGACGTCCCACAAACCTTTCAGATACGGATGAGGTGGAGGATACATATTCTGCATTTCTGGGTACCTTTGTCTCTGTGGACAAGGGGCGCTGGATCGGTGTGCATTGCATCAACTGTTATTTCCTGATACAATGCAGTGGATATGACAAGCCGGAGAAAAAGAACCTGGATCACTATCAATATATCTTTGGAAAGCCATGTTTTGTATTTAAAAATAATGGAAAGAAGGATGATTATCCGCAGGAATTTCTTGAAAAATCAAAGGAAAGTAATTTAGGTTTGCCGGCTCAGAAATAGTGTATGGAAAAGAAAAATATTTTTATCAGTTTAGGCTCTGTGGTTTCAGTGACCGCAGGGCTTAGGAAAGGTTCATATTATGATACAGCATCCCATAGCGCCGGTTTACAACGAGAATTCCAATATTTTAATTCTGGGAAGCTTTCCCTCTGTGAAATCCAGAGAGCAGGGCTTTTTCTATGGGCATCCGCAAAATCGTTTTTGGCGTGTACTCGCTGCGGTGTATGGCAATGAGGTGCCACAGACTGTCGAGGAAAAGAAAGCGTTTTTATTACGGAATGGTGTGGCGGTCTGGGATGTGATCGCATCCTGTGAGATTCAGGGATCAGCAGACAGTAGTATTAAGGATGCAGTGCCTACGAATCTGAGTGGGATTCTGGCGCAGGCACCGGTCCACCGGATCTATGTCAATGGCAAAAAGGCGGAACAGCTGTATCGTAAATATCAGGCAAAACAAACTGGGATCGAGGCGGTCTGCCTGCCGTCTACCAGTCCCGCCAATGCCGCTTGGGGAATGGAACGGCTTGTGGAGGCGTGGCGAGTGATACGGGAGTGACTTATCATTTTTTATCTTCGATTTTTTTCACAATTCTTTGTACATGTTCCTCAGACAATTTCAGCTTCTGTGCAATCTCCGCAATCGAAAAATGAAGGTCAACATAGAGGATTTCGATCTTTCCTTCAGTTTTTCCTTCGATTTTACCCTGCTCGATTCCACGCTCAATTCCACGCTGGATTCCGGTTTCCAGCCCCTCATTATATTTTTCACGATATTCCTGCTGCAGTGTCATATAAAACTCCCCTCCCTCCTTATCTTTCAAATTTCGAGCAGCATGCAAACAAATGCTGTACAAAAATATTTTTTAGCCTTTACTTTCGATTTCTTTCACAATCCCTTGCACATATTCCTCAGACAATTCCAGCTTTCGCGCAATCTCAGGGATTGTTAATTGGAAATCTAAATAGAGAAGTTCTATTTTTCCTTCCATCTTTCCCTCAAGCTTCCCTTCGATTTTTCCGGCTTCCAGCCCCTCATTATATTTTTCACGATATTCCTGCTGCAGTGTCATATAATCAAGCCTCCATTTCTCATTTCGGCGAACAGACTGCACCGCATCATCTAGTTCTCTCGTAAACTCATCACTTGCAGCCTGGCCATCAATATATTCTAACAACCGTTTCATTTCCGGACTCACATCGTCCATCGTTCCTTTCGTATTTAGAATAATTTTAATGGTCTCATCTCCAAATGTCAACGACGGATCCTGATTACACAGGTACTCGAAACTGTACAGATGACGCCCCTGACCATAGGGGTCAAAGGTGCAGATAAAAATGACATAGCTCTTTTTTAATTCGTTATAATCGCCTCCCTTTTCTAAGATATTCAGATCAATCATTCCCTGATAATATCGCATTCGTTTCGCCAGATTGCGTTTGATATGTACCTGCATCTCCATATCAAATACGGTATTATTCTCATCCTCCACATAAACATCCAGTCGCACTCCTTTGGCTCCTGCGGACAGGTCGATGGTCTTCTGGCTCTCCGGATACTCCAACCTGCGGATCTTGATCCCGAGGATTGTTTCCAAAAATGGTTTACAGTATTTCGGGTCACGCATGATCACTCCGAACATAAAATCATCCTGCAGTTCTAATTCTTCATATGCTTTTGTCATAATGTAATACCTCCACTTTGCGATATGCTTTTTCAGAAACGATTTGAGATTTGGAATTTTACCTTTTAAGATTTATCTCAGAATTTATTATTTGCGAATCTGATGTTTCCAGTTGTACATATCATCATAGTACGCATTACATACGGCTGTCTATTGACATTGTCGATAAATCTGTCACAGGCATTTTATAAGGGATTACATAATTATAAAGAAAAAATTAATATTATATGGTGCGGTTTTTATAGATTGCGGAGTGATTTTTGGCGATTGTTGACAAAGAAAAGTAAAACCCGTACTTTACAGCTTTTTCCTCTTGACACAAATCTGGGACGAGTGTATTATAATAGAACAAATGTTCGACATGAGCTTGAGAGGAGATGATAGAAATGATCTTTGCGGAGCATGCGTCTCTGGAGGAGAAGCTGCGGATATTATCGGATGCGGCGAAGTATGATGTTGCCTGTACCTCCAGTGGAGTTTCCCGGAAGGGGAAGGATGGACAGATAGGAAATACAAGTTCGGCGGGGATCTGTCACAGCTTCTCAGCGGATGGGAGATGCATTTCTTTGTTGAAAATTTTATTTACCAATGAATGTATCTATAATTGCAAATATTGTATTAATCGCGTGACCAACGATGTTCCCAGAGCGACGTTTACTCCGGAGGAGGTTTGCGAGCTGACGATGGAGTTTTACCGGAGAAATTATATAGAAGGTCTTTTTCTGAGCTCCGGGATCATACAGTCGGCCGATCATACCATGGAGCTGATCTGTCAGACACTTCATGATCTCAGGACGATCTACCGGTTCCATGGCTATATCCATTGTAAGGCGATACCGGGGGCTTCGCCAGAGTTGGTGGAGCTGGCAGGCTGGTATGCGGATCGTATGAGTGTCAATATGGAGCTTCCTACGGCAGATGGTCTGCGTCAGCTTGCGCCTAATAAGGACCGCAGGCAGATTTTGACACCTATGCGTCAGATTCAGTCAGGAATGGAGGAGAGCCGGCAGGCACTTGGGATGAAGGGTGGTAACCGCAGTGCCTACTGGCATACCAGCCGCAGGCTGGGGAGAAGCATGCCGGATGGGATCAGCCAGAGGGCGGGTGCGCCGAAGCTGACGGGACTGCAGGATATATCAGGCAGAGCAGGACACAGAGTGGATATCCCAAAGGCAGAGAAACAGGGTATATCGGGTCATAGCCGGATTGCATCGGAGCCGGTGGGATTGACTGGGACATCCGACAGAGCCTGTAAGACGCGGGGGACAGGGAAGCCGGAGGGTTTGCAGAAGGAGTCGGAGGCCGGGCAAGGTCAGAACGACAGTAAAGATATTATGAAGGAGGCTGCGGATCGGCAGAAGGCTGTGGCGGATGATCTGTATCTCCCTTCCTCTGCCGGGACGGCGGGGCTGACCCAGTGGCGGCATCATGATACGAACCGAGGATTTGTACCGGCAGGACAGAGTACACAGATGATCATTGGTGCCGGAGGGGAGAGCGACTATGAGATCATGTCTGTCTCGGAGGCGTTATATCAGAGATTTGATCTCAAGAGAGTGTTTTATTCGGCGTTTATTAATGTGAATCAGGATGCCTCTCTTCCTGCATTGGAGAGTGGACCGCCTCTGCGGCGGGAGCATCGGTTGTATCAGGCAGATTTTCTACTTCGGTACTACGGATTTGAGGCCGAAGAGCTGTTGTCACCGTCCAGACCGAACTTCAATGTATTTCTTGATCCAAAATGCGACTGGGCACTGGGACATATGGAGTCTTTTCCGGTAGAGATCAATACTGCGGATTATGATACATTATTGCGTGTGCCGGGGATCGGTGTAAAGTCTGCCAGCCGGATCGTGAAGGCGAGAAGGACAGGTTCCCTGGACTATTCACATCTGAAAAAAATGGGAGTGGTATTAAAGAGAGCAGTGTATTTTATTACGTGTAATGGCAGGATGATGTATGACTTTCTCAAGGTGGATGAAGATTTTATCACGAGACGGCTGGTAGGGGAGGAGAAGGAGCTGCAGAGGTATTATCAGCAGAGCCAGATCCATTATCAGCAGTTGTCACTGTTTGATTTTGCGGTAGATGCAGATTAGTATAACAGCTGCTTGATTTATGGATTATGAGACAAGCATTGTATTTAGAAAATAGTATGATTATATTATTTGCTGTGGTGCAGATGGCAGGGGAATGGAGGTTATCCGGGGACAATGAAAGAAATGAGAATATACCGGTGTGATGATACACCGGAGGCCATCTTTACGGCTGTTTATGATGCGGGGAAATCTGCATATGGACACGACCATATCCGACTGGAGGTAAATATGCCGGAGGCAGAGCAGAATTACACTTTGTTTTCGGAATATGTGGATGTGACACCGGATGCGGACAAGATGACAAAAGTGCTGCGCACCGTCCGGCGGCAGATCTCGCAGCAGGCATATGAATATATTATGGTGGCAGCAGGGAGCCGCCAGCCGGATAAGGCAGATGTGATCTATCATTTTATCGTATATGGTTTTGCGTTGGGCAGCAAAGTGGCGGAGGCACTTCATATTCCCTGTGTCCAAAGGATGTTTGAGATTTACCGTAAAGCAAGGAATGAGGCACACTACTTCCTTGAGTTTATACGGTTTGAGGAAATATCCTGGCAGGATCATCCTGTATTATATGCAGTGATCGAACCGGAGAATGAGGTGATCGATATGGTTGCAGACCATTTTACAGACCGTCTGAATCCGGAATGGTTCATTGTCTATGATAAGAGCCATGCAAAGGCAGTGTTTCATAATCCCGGCAGGAGGTGGTATCTGCGTAAGCTGGAGCCGGAGGAGTGTCGGGCGTTAGACGAGTTGGAGCGCAGTGGCGGACAGGAGTATGCAGACTTGTGGAAAGCGTTTTTTGACAGCATAGTCATTAAGGAACGAGAGAATGTAGGACTGCAGAGAACCAATCTGCCGTTGCATTATCGGAAGCATATGACGGAGTTTCATTAGAGTTCACAGAATTTTCACAAAAATTATTAGCACTCCCTCTTGACGAGTGCTAACAGAAGTGGTATAACATATTACAGAACAAGGGAAGAGGTAATAGGAAGTCAGAAATGACCGGGACTTCATCCTACTTGCTCTGAGAAGAACAGTTC
>CAKRHL010000085.1 GCA_934338765.1 uncultured Lachnospiraceae bacterium
GGACAGAGAATGGGTCACACCACTGCCGTCTCCGATCACGTAAAGTCCCTTGTGACAGCTTTCCAGATTGTGATCCAGCGCAACCTCCATGTTATAGAACTTCACCTCCACACCATAAAGCAGTGTGTCGTCATTGGCAGTACCCGGAGCCACCTTATCCAGTGCATAGATCATCTCGATGATCCCGTCCATGATACGTTTTGGAAGTACCAGACTTAAATCTCCCGGTGTTGCTGACAATGTTGGTGTGACAAGATTCTCATGAATACGCTTCTCCGTGCTTCGTCTTCCACGCACCAGATCCCCAAAACGCTGCACGATCACGCCGCCTCCCAGCATATTGGAAAGCCTTGCGATACTTTCGCCGTATCCGTTGCTGTCCTTAAAGGGCTCGGAGAAATGCTTTGCCACCAGCAGGGCAAAGTTGGTGTTCTCCGTTTTCTTTTCGTCCCCTTCATAGCTGTGGCCGTTCACCGTAATGATGCCGTTGGTATTTTCATTCACCACAATGCCGTTTGGATTCATACAGAAGGTGCGGACACGATCCTCAAACTTCTCGGTGCGGTAGACGATCTTGCTCTCATACAGCTCATCCGTCAGATGGGAAAAGATAACCGCCGGCAGCTCCACGCGTACACCAATGTCCACACGGTTGGAGCTGGTTGGGATCTCAAGCTCTCTGCAGACCTTTTCCATCCATTTGCTGCCGCTTCGGCCTACCGACACAATACATTTATCACACTCGTAGGTTTCACTGTTTTCACAGACAACACGGTAGCCACCACCTATGATCTCAATGGTTTCCACCGGCGTGTCAAAGTAAAACTCCACATGATCCTTCATCCGGTCGTAGAGATTCCCCAGCACAATATAGTTAATATCTGTGCCCAGATGACGTACCGATGCATCGAGCAGATTCAGCTTATTCTGCAGACAGAGCTTTTTGAACTTCGTTCCTGCCGTGGAGTAAAGCTGCGTTCCCTCACCGCCGTTTGCCATGTTGATCTCATCCACATATTTCATCAGCTCCACTGCCTTCTCTTTACCGATATATTCAAACAGGGTGCCTCCAAAATCATTGGTTATATTATATTTTCCGTCGGAAAATGCACCGGCTCCGCCAAAACCACACATGATTGAGCAGCGTTTGCAGCCGATACAGCTTTTGATCTTTTTGCCGTCGATCGGACATTTTCTCTTTTCCAGAGGATATCCTTCCTCAAATACTGCTATTCTACAGTCCGGCTTCTTTTTCATCAGCTCATATGCCGCAAAAATGCCTCCCGGACCTGCCCCAATAATTATTACATCATATCTCATATGCCCACTTCCTCTCCAAAGGTAATCAATCACGCCTTATTATACACTATTTTGAATGTTTGGAACATAGAGAAATATAAAGTTATTGCAAACAATAAAACAGGACTGCCTGTGAAGACAATCCCGTTTTATTACTATAATAATAAGATATTTCACCTTTAGTATTTCCACTGCTCCGTTTGAAGCTGCAGCTCCACCATATGACGGTAAATTCCATCTGCTTCTTTTAATTCTTCCGGTGCGCCGCTTTCTGCCACAACACCTTCCTTGAGGACAACGATCTTGTCTACGCCATCCACTGTTCTCATACGGTGTGCTATGACCAGCACGGTTTTGTTTTTGATAAGCTTGGAGATAGCTTCCTGAATGAGAGATTCGTTGTCCACATCCAGAGAAGCGGTTGCCTCATCCATGAGAATTATCGGTGCATCCTTCAAAAATGCCCTGGCAATGGAGATACGCTGACGTTCTCCTCCGGAAAGTTCGGAACCGTTCTCTCCGATCGTACTGTCCCATTTTTCGGGCAGCTTTTCAATAAATTCATCACAGTGTGCCAGCTTTGCCGCTGCCATAACTTCCTCGTCTGTGGCATCCTTCTTACCGATCCGTATATTTTCCATGACAGTATTATTAAACAGCGTGACATCCTGAAATACAATGGAATACAGAGATAGTAATGTCTCCGGATCGATCTCTGATACATTCATACCACCTACAGTGATCGTTCCCCGGTCTGCGTCCCAGAATCTTGCCGCCAGTCTGGATACCGTGGTCTTGCCGCCGCCGGAAGGTCCGATCAGTGCCGTTACCTCTCCCTGTTTCGCCGTGAAGCTCACATCCCGGAGCACTTGTTCTCCGTCCTCATAGGAAAAACCCACATGGTCAAAGCAGATATCATAACCCTGATAGTCCATATCCTCTCTGCCTTCCTGCTCCTTATGGCTTAAGATCTCATCCATTCTCTTGCACCGGGTATCGGTTGCGATCACAGCAGACAGATTCTGGAGAGCTACCTGAAACGGGTCATACATTCTGGAGACCACCAGCAGATACATAAAGAAGGTCAGCGCACTGATCTCACCTCCGGAGAATAAAATGCCTCCCGTCAATGCAACCACACCGATCCCAAACTTCAATATCATCTGCGCCGAGCATACAAAAACGGCATTGACAAACTCAGAGGATACGCTGTGGCTTTCCACTTCCTTGATCTTCCGGTTGAGTCCTGCCATATATGTCTCTGTGGCATTGTAGGATTTCAGATCCCGAAGGGTTTCCAGTCCCTCCTGAATCCCATCCATACAGTTGATCTTGTACTTCGTCGCCTTCTCATCTAACCGCAGGGTAATGGGACGTGCCGCAAATACTACCAAAAAGGCAACCGGAAGCACCCACACAGCTGCCAGCGTCATCCGCAGATCAAAGAAAAACAGGCTGATCACGACGATCGTTGTGGAGATCATGGCTCCGATCAGCTCCGGTATAAAATGGGAGCTTGCCGTTTCCAGCCATGCACAGTCTCCCATAATCGTGTTGGTGAGATCCGCCAGATCCTTTTTGCCAAAGAAGGATAACGGCAGCTTTCGAAGCTTTTCTGCCAGCGTACGTCGGCGCACTCCACTTTCTACATATGTAGATAAAAATGTGGCATTATACTGAAAATACGACGTCAGTATTATCAGCAGAAGTGCTGCCACAGTTCCTCCAATATAAAGAGGCATCCTGTCTCTTCCAATGGTTCCCTCCAATATATCCGATGCCAGCAAATACAGGATTCCCACCGGAAACATCAGCACAATATCCGATATGGTAACAGCAATGATCGCCCTGACCATATCTCTTGCTCCCTGATCCGAAAGGGCATATTTATGTTTTATCTTTTCTAACAAACTCATGATGCAGCACCTACCTTCCAGTTGACTGATTTGTTGTATTCCTCCCACATGTGGGCGTAAACTCCCGACTGAGCTGTCAGCTCCTTATGGCTGCCGCTCTCTGCCACCGTTCCATCCTTTAATACGTAGATCCGGTCCGCATTGGTTACGGTGGACAGCCGGTGAGCGATCATGATCACCGTTTTGTCTTTGGAAAGCTTTTCAAAGGCAGCCTGCACCCGCTGTTCATTGTCCGGATCGGCAAACGCCGTGGCTTCATCCAGGATCAGAACCGGTGCATTCTTCAGAAATGCTCTGGCAATGGAAAGTCTCTGTGCCTCTCCCCCGGACACATAAGTACCCTCGGCACCGATCATGGTATTGACTCCATCCGGAAGCTTTTCAATGATATCCATGCACTGTGCTTCCTCCAACGCCTTCATGACCTCTGCATCCGTGGCATCCGGCCTGCCGATCCGGACATTCTCAAGGATCGACATTTTCAACAGCTTACTGTCCTGAAATACATAGGATATCTGATTCATCAATTCACTGCTTGTAATATCCCGGACATCCACACCGCCAAGCTTTATACTGCCTTCCTTCACATCCCAGAACCTTGCGATCAGAGACGCCAGCGTTGTCTTGCCGCCACCGGACGGTCCCACAAATGCCACATGCTCTCCCGCCTTGATCTGAAGCGTAACACCGTCCACTGCATTTTTCTCTGTGTCCTCATAGGCAAAGGAAACATTCTCCATAGATAAAGAACTGTCTTTTGGCAGCTCACCCTGCTGCGGTTCCGGCAAAGGCTTCCGGTTCATCAGACTGTCCATGCGCATCAGAGCATCCTTCACCTGCAGCTGTGCCTCTCCGGCATAGGCAAGCTTCATTAAGGTTGTGGTTAAGATCGGCGTGATAATAATATAGAAAAACAGATTCAAACCAAGCTTTCCGGAAATTCCATGGCCACCCAGCAGGTATGCTGCCGCAATGATAAAAGCAAAGGTGGAATTGACCGCTGTAGTAAAAGCAGCCATTGGCTTTCGCATTCTTTTGGTATAATCCAGCGTCCATTTTTCGTATTTATCAATAGAATCCTTAAATCTCTTAAAGGAAAATACGGTCTGACCAAAAGTCTTGACCACCGGAATGCCCCGGACATACTCCACTGCCTCAGCAGACATAGTTTCCAGAGAGTTCTGGTACTCCTTCATACTTTTTTCCATGTCCTTGCCCATCATACTCCCCATAAACAGAAAACCGAGCACTGCCGGGATCAGACAGATCAGTCCCAAACGCCAGTCAAACACCAGAAGCAGAGCGATCAAGCCCACCGGGGTTGCCACAGATACCGCTTTATCCGGCAGGTTATGTGCCAGATATGTCTCCGTTGCCGCACTGGAATCTATCACGATCTTGCGGATCTTTCCGCTGCCTTCGCTCTCAATAAAGCCCATCGGCAGCTTCATGATATGCTCCATCATGATGGTTCTCATGGACGCCTGCACCCGGAATGCTGCCATATGAGAACACATCAACCCTGCAATATACAAAAGCATCCCTAATAACGCATAGCCTACAGCGTGCCATCCATAGGAATCAATCCCCTGTACCCGGGCAAAGTTTAGCTTTACCCGGATCACCTCCTGCATGATCCGCCAGATATAATAAAACGGCACCAGTGCAACAAGAGCACTGACCGCTGCCAAAACTGCCGACAGGATACTCAGATACTTGTAGTTTCCTGCAAAATTAAAGAGCTGTTTCAACAGACTTTCTTCTTTTTTCTTTTTCTCTTCCATTATGCTATCCTCCCTTTTTTCATTTCCAAAAGTCTATGTTAGTTTGAACTAACCATAGTTTCAATAACATAATAGCATACCGGCTCCTTTTAGCAATGAAATAAATAATAATCTTTATCAAATATGTAAAAAAGGGCAAAACCACCTTAAAAAGGGATGTTTTTGAAACGTAATATTTCAAAAACATCCCTTGAGGGTGAATATCAGTTATTCATTTTTCACCATAAAATCCTGTATCAGCCGTTTGCTGCCACCGTATGTACATTTCTTTGTAATGAAGCTTAATAAACTTTCTTATCTTTCGAATTTCTCGTATCCGCGATACCTTCCAAATCAAACGGCATAATCAATTCGAACCTCCTTGATTGGCTTCAAAAACTCATCTGCATCATAATACAAATCATCTAATATTGGAATCAATTCAATATATTCCTCTACTTCTCCCAATCCATTGTACTTTGCCATAACAACCAAATATCCAGCATCCCATTCTACAATTTTTGTGTATTTTTCCAGGCGTTTTGATGTAACAAACTTTATTTTTTTATTATTAAATTCAAAAATGGTATATTCGCCATCATTTGTGAGAATTGCATAGTCTCTCATCGTCTGTCACCTGCCTTTGCTTTGGATATAAAACTATCCCAGCACCTTCTTGATCGCTGCCAGAAGCTCGTCATATGTCTCATATGCCGGCAACTCCGGATGATCCGCCTTGATCTGATCGGTGCTCTTGAATAAGAAGCCTGCCTTACTAGCCTCGATCATACCTAGATCGTTGTGGCTGTCACCGCTGGCAATAGTATCATAACCAATAGACTGCAGAGCTTTTACTGTGGTGTACTTTGACTTCTCACAACGCATTTTAAAGCCTGTAATCTCGCCATCCGGTGCAACCTCCAATGAATTACAGAAAATTGTTGGCCAGCCCAGCTTCTTCATCAGAGGGCTTGCAAACTGTGTAAATGTATCACTGATAATGATTACCTGTGTAATGGAACGAAGCTCATCCAAAAACTCCTTTGCTCCCGGAATTGGATCGATCGTAGCGATCGTGTCCTGAATCTCCTTAAGTCCCAGACCATGCTCCTTGAGAATACCCAGACGCCATGTCATAAGCTTATCATAATCCGGCTCATCTCTTGTGGTTCTCTTTAACTCAGGAATCCCACTTGCCTCTGCAAATGCGATCCAGATCTCCGGTACAAGTACTCCCTCTAAATCTAAACATACAATATCCATTTTCATCCTCATTTCTGCACACGTTCCTGGTATTTTCACAGAGATTGTCTGTGTGCCGGACGTATATCTCTGTTTCTTTAAATTTTATCACAAATTCGCAAAGCTTCGGCAAAAGGTTCGAAAAAGCTTCACTTTTGCCTTCGCGCATATTATATCACAAATTTGCGGCTTTTCCAATATGAACCACAACATAATCGTGCCCTGTCGCCGGCACAAACCGTTCCAGCACATCTCCGGTCTTCAACCGCAGGCTGGATGTATTTACGCATGGATGACATCCTAACAGCTCATGTGCCAGCAGATCTTCATCCACCAAAAGCTTTACCCGGTGCTCTGTATCATTCATCAATCCCATCACACTGACGGAACCGGGCCTGATATCCAGATACTCCTTCATCCTTTCTGCTGAGGCAAAGGATAATCTGGTGCTTCCAATCTGTCCTGCCACCTCGGAGGAACGAAATTTCTTATCTCCCAGTATCATCAGCAGATAATAATGATCCTCTTTCGAATTCGTCAAAAAAAGATTTTTGCACACAACTGCCGGTGCAAGTGCCTGATCGATTTCTATGCAGGCTTCCATTGTCTCCACAGCCTCATGATCGATCCGCTCATACTCTATCCCTAACCGGTCCAGAAAATCATATACGCGAAGCTCTGTGTCCATTCGTCCTGTCCCATTTTCCGGTCTTCCTTTTTCCATCTGAAATTGACTCATATTTTCCTTTCTCCCTTATATTGTTTCAACAGCTTCTCAATCTTTAGGCCAATACTCTCCGGAAATGTACCCGTAGTCTCCTTTGGAATCCGCATCCAGAAATCAATATTTTTATATTTGCTTCTTCCCGTCGTGTTTTTTCTGTCCTGTTTTCGGGACACTTCAATCTTAACCTGAGCACGTTTCTGTTCCAGCAGCGGAATCACAATATGGTACAGTCTGTCATCCCGAAAAGACAGGTATCCTGCCTCTTTTCCCATCTTTGTTTTCAGATAAAGACGATGCGCCCGTACTCCCGCCGGATACAATACCATTCCGGTCCGCAGTCCCACTGTCGTCCCTCCGGCCTCAAGCATTGCGGGAATGTAGTAGGTCTCTGCCTCTTTCCCTGTCTCTACCGGTGTCAGCAATTCCTCCATACTTTCTGCTCCGTCAATAAACTGCTGTGCCAGCAGATAAGCAAGCTCCGCCTGAAATCGAAGACGTATTGCTGCCTGCCGGCTCATCCCATTTCTTTCATCGATCTCTGCCAGCAGACGTTCACTACACTCCAGAATGCTTTTTAAGAATAACGAAAAATCCTCCTCCGGCTTCCACAGATATTTCCCCTCTGCGATTGCCACAACACCGATCATAGTTCCATCCATATCCTCTACTTTATGAAAAATTTTACGCTTCGTGTAAGCCCCCGGATTTTCCGGAGCATCCCAGCCCATCTCTGCATTCCATGAACTTTGTCCATATTTTGCATGCCATGCGGTCTGAGAGGCTGTTTTGGACTGCTTTTTTTCTTCCGATGAATCCCAATCCTGTGAACTTCGTTTCTGTTGTGCATCAGCCTCCCGGTCTGCCTGACGAAGTGTCTCATATGCCTCATTGATCTCCTGTGCGGTATACGGATATTCCTCCACATCAAATGCACCGGAGTCAGGGTGAACCCGGTGCATCAACTGTCGATATTGTTTTTTGATTTCCTTAAAGTCTGCATCCTGTGATAATGCCAGAATGTCGTATGCCTGTAATGTTGTCATGGTTGTATTCTTCTTTTCAATTTATTTCTATGCATTTTAACACTATCTCCGGGGTTAATGCAATTTTTTCTTTCATATATGTTTTTATTATTATATATAATATAAAGAGTCTTGGAATTGCACATTTTCCAAGACCCTAAAGTTCATTGCGGAGAACTACACCGTCAGGCTAGTGCTGTCATGTATCACCCCCTTCCTACTGGAAAGAGTCGACAGCTTAATCATAATAACACGAAAGTATGTTCGATTTTCTATTGACGAACTTCACGGATTCAGGTAATATACAAAGAGACTGTGGTTGGAGCCTTCCTATAACCATCAAGT
>CAKRHL010000086.1 GCA_934338765.1 uncultured Lachnospiraceae bacterium
TGTCTGCCGCCACAGACCACGCCTGCAGGGAATAGGTCTGCCCGCACCGCCAGATCCACGGTGCATACACAATGATCCCGGTAAACAGTGCATACAGAAAGTTCCAGCACATCTTCCGGTGTGTGATCTTTTTCATGCCGGTCCGGCTTGCCATGCAAAGCATCCCCGTCCCGCACCATTCATCCTCTCCCCATAACCGGGCACTGATGAGCACCATCACGACCACCGCCAGGATACTGCAAAGCTTCAGATATCCTCCGGGCAGCTTCTTTCCAAGCAGGAGCAGATATCCCTTTTCGTACACGATATATGGATCCTTCCTGCCATCCAGATAATCCAGATAGGTATCCACCTCCCGGAGCACATCCAGCTTTTCCAGTTCCGACATTGCCACCTGCATGGCTGTCTGTGTGTATTTCTGCCCGTTTTGCTCCACATCCTTTTCCAGCGTTTCCAGCTTCCGGATCTTCTCCCGGATCTGAGCCCGTTTTTCAAGGGTATCACGCCCCTGAAGTCCCAGCATCACCTCCCGGTAATAGCTCTCCTGTGACGTGGATATCGATTCCTTCGGCGGTCGGTAAACCAACAGCACCACAGCCAGTGTCAGCACCAGTACAAAAAGGCTCCCCTCGTAAAGCATTCCTTTCCTGCCTTCCCATCCGGACAGGCTCCGGAAATATTTCGGACGGTATCGATGACTTCCCCGATGAAACACCGGCTTCCGGGACAGACTGCTCTCCACTCTCCGGATACGGCTCCGAAAAATGAGTCCTGCCAGAACAAAAAATAAAACACAGGAGACCGCCGTCCACAGTCCCAGATAACTTACCGGATACTGGAAAAGCTTCAGGGCATGATAACCGGATAACATCATTTCCTGATTGATACACTGCACCGGGCTGAAATACCGGAGCACTGCCAGATATCCCGACAAAGATATCCCATAAGCGGTAAACAGGGAAACTCCTGTAAAAAGACCATACAGGATAACCGTCCTCGCAGCACTGCGCCCCACACATGCCAACCAGAAAAAGATCGTATAAAGCAGTAAAAAACCTGCTGTTTTACAGACAAGAAAAACGCATACAAACCAGAATACCGTGATACTCCGGTCAACCCCCACAAATTCCGGTAAAACCTGTATGACCCGGTTCCATCCGGTAAATCCATACGCCGATGTATACAGCCGGAGCTTATACAGCTGGACCAGAAGCAGCACCGCCGCCGATGCCATCAGTCCCACAGCCCATTTGATGCGCGTCAGCCAGGCAGCCCCATTCCGGGCAGCCATATTGATGACGTCCATTCCCGATTCCGCTTCCCATACCACCAGCCGGAATATGATCAATAACATCATCAGCACTGCCATCATGTCCGCCACATCCGTATGACAGAACAGGGAAACTCCTCTTCCTCCCGCAAAGGAAACCTCTGCCGGATCCATTTCCCGGTATTTTGCCTGCAGCTTTTTCTGCAGACGCTCCTGATAAACATTCTTCCCCAGGCCACGCAGTCCGCCGGATTCCCCGGAGCGGATCTTGTCCAGATAATTCTCATAATTGTGTGCCGATCTCCATTCCTTCTGTACCACATTTCGGACAGGGTCATATTCCTGCTGTTCCTCCGAGAAATATTTTTCCGCTTCCGTCTCCGTCATGTTTTGGACCCGTTCTGCCATTCTGCAGTATTGGGACGGCAAAAAACTGTCCCCATACGATATCCGGTAAACACGGTACCACAGCATTAAAAGCGTCGCCGCAAAGCACAGAAGAAAAACAGCCAGAAAACCGTCTCTTGTGACCAGCTTCTTCCATTCCTGCTTTAGTAAATGCATCTTCTCCTCCCTTTCATGATCAGACACCGCATCCGCAGCATTTCCCATCTTTTCCTGTCATTCCACATCCCACTGGGATTTGTAGACATGTATTTGGGAGACGTCTCCTTTTTCCATCGCTTTTAACGAGAGCCATGCCGGATTTCCTTCCGCATCCATTCCGTACACATGATCCCCGCGGATCGCCTTCGCAAAAAACGGCTCTGTTACCTGACTGCTCCACTTACTGTCAGCGATATCATAAACGGCACACATTAATTTTCCGGTTTTCGGATCTGCCATTCTAAAATACGCCTTTCCGTCCGCTCCGCCCGTCATGGCAATATAGTCTCCCTTTTCGTTGATCTTTTCTACGGAACCGTTTTGTTCCGAATAACGGTACAGATCCTGATCCTTTGTATAAAACAGATATCCGTTTTTATACAGAAGCACGTTGTTATTTCCAAAACCATCCAGCGATTCCTTCACTTTTCCGGATACCGGATCAAGTGCCTTTACACAGGTTCTGACATGTTCCTTTTCAAACTGCTGGTCCTCGCTGTGAGCCAGGATATCGTCCTTGGCTGCGTCCGAATACGCATAAGAAATATAGAACCATTTCTGTCCCATCGCCATCCCATCCGGCGTATAATTATTCCCTTCTTCCTGAAACAGGTGCTGTCCCTTCTTTTCCTGAAGATCATACGTATAGATCCCGTAAACCGTGGATTCCTGACCATCCTTTTCCATCTGCAGATAAGATATGTAGACCATACTGCCATGATATAACACATCATAGACCTGATCTGCCTGCATTAGATCCGCAAGCTTTCTCCGGTCTTTCCCCTCAAGATCTGCCACATATAATGCATACTTTCCATAATCATCCTTGGAATCTGCAACATACATGATATGACTGCCGCGGATAGCGATCCCTGCCAGTTGGGAGGCATAAACATACGCCCCACAGGCGGAGTCCTTCGATGCCTCATGGCTGCAGTTTTGATCCACACAGATCAGATCATCCTTATCGGTGGAATTATCACAAAACCGGATATAGCTGTCCTGCTGGCGTAATATTCCGTCTGTCATATAATTTTCATTGTTCAAGTTCCAAAAACTGTCCTCCCATTTTGATGACCAGAGCCGGTTCTTCATTCTGTCCTGATAACTTTTGATCCCGATCACAGCCCCCACAAGGAATACCAGCAAAATGTCGCATATGATGATTTTCTTTTGTTTCCCTTTCATAACAATAACCTCCTCATCCTCTTCACATCGTTTTGATAAGCTGATCTGTCCCCTGTCCGACACCTATTGTTTCCACTCCGTGATCTGCTTCTGCACCTTCTTTCCCACAGGCTTCCATGCCTTTGCCACCCGCTCTGCGGCTTCCTGATATGCTTTTTCAAAATCTTTCTCCTGGAAACAGTCTACTGACTCCTTCAAGACATCCTGATATTCAGTTAATTCTTCATAAAAGCTGCTGTAGTCCGGCCAGAAGCCAAGCATGCGTGAGGTTGTTCTCGGCGAATAATGGATCCATTTATTGCGGTATTCCCTCATGTTCTTTACCGGTGTGATCCCCTCCTCTTTCTGTTGAAAGATCCCATCATTTAATCCAAATGCTGACCAATCACTGACTCTTTCTACAGAATCTTTCACATAACCATCCTCGTCTAACAGCTTTTTCGCATCTTGCTCTCCCCATATCAGGGTATTGGCTATCTCATCATCTGTCCGAAGAATCTTCATAAGCTCCAATGCTTTTTCCTTCTTATCCGAATAAGCGGATATCGCTGTGCCTTCCCCAAGGATTCCTCTTACACACACCGGTCTTCTGACAAAGACATGATCTGCAGGCTTCAGACATTCTTCTGCCGTCCACGCCATTGCATACTCTCCATGCTTCAGATGCAATATCTCATCCTCGCTGGTAAGACAATCATCCATTCGATGAGTGACATATCCTTCCTGATAGCATTTATGTAAAAAAGATAGATATTCATAGAATTCTTTGAGTTCAAAGGGCTGATGTACGGTTTGATTCTGTATATCGTAGACAATGTCATCATCGATCATATATTTCCGCTTCTTCACCCGTCCCTCGAAAAAGTCCATCATCGGATAACCGGTCACCATCATGTCATTCTTACCGAGCCTGACCTTTTCCATGATCCGGAATAAGTCTCCCCAGCTTCCATCCCAGGATTTGATCAGCTTCTGCGACACATGATCCTTTCGAAATACGATCACCGTTTCAGGAATATCATAATAGACTTCATTCGGGAAAACATAGTTTTTTCCGCTCACACTGCTGCCTTTCCAGACTTCCTTATCATACAGCTTATAAACAGCCTTTCCTTCTTTGGAATGAAGCCATTTGTTTAGCGGATAAAAGAGACCACTCTGTAAATACTGCGCCATTTCCCCCTGTGCTGTTTCATAACACGCATCAACATACGCCACATCTACCTCACCGGACTTAACTGCTTTTTCAAGTGCATCATGATAAATTTCCTGCTTCTCATAAGTCCTGTCCGTTTTTAGCTTTTTCACCTTAATTGCAAGATTATAACCTTTTTTTACAAGCAATTCATTCGTTTTTTGAATATTTTTCTTTGAAACTTTTGCATTCTCTCTAACCGCCCAGACTACTGTATTTTCTTTGTTTGCCGTAGCTTTCTTTGTCTTTTTTCCATGATCTGAACTCTGTCCCAAGCTGCTGCAGCCTGCCAATACCGTCATAATAAGCAGCAGAATTAAAATGAAACTAAATCTCTTTTTCATATATCCCCCGTCACTTTACTATTTTATCAGTCCATCCTCCATCTCCAAAATGTAATCCGCCCCCTCTGCCACATGCATATCGTGGGTAACGATCAGGCAGGTCTTATGAAACTCCCGATGAATCCGGTGAAGAAGTTCCATGACTTCCCCGCTTGTCTTCTGATCCAGATTGCCGGTAGGCTCATCACACAGAATGACCGCCGGATCATTTACCAGTGCCCGTGCTATCGCAACTCTCTGCTGCTGTCCACCTGAAAGCTGTGTCGGGGTGTGGTCCTGTCGCTCCAGGATTCCAAGCTGATCCATAAGTTTTTCCAGATACTCCCGGTCCGGCTTTTTTCCCGCCAGCATCATCGGCAGAGCGATATTTTCCCGGACGCTCAGTTCATCCAGAAGTGAAAAGTTCTGAAAAACAAATCCAATCTTTTCACGCCTCACCTTCGCCAGTTGTTTTTCCCGGCATGCACATAAATTTACTCCGTCAATGATCACCTCCCCGGAGGTCGGCATATCAAGCCCTCCCAGACAGTGCATCAAGGTTGATTTACCACTTCCGCTGGTTCCCGTCAGAGCAATAAATTTCCCCTCTTCCACTGACAGATTCACACCCCGCAATGCCTCCACTTTTTGATCTCCCACCTGATAAATCTTATATAAGTCCTTTGTTTGTAGTGCTGTTTTATTCATAAATTCCCTCTTTTCTGTTGATTGCTCTCTGCTATTGCATCATGTTAATATGTATCCCTGCGTATGGTTTCCGATACACTTTGTTTCCGGATATAATAAATCTGCGGCAATGTTGCAAGCAGTGTTAAAAGAAGCACTGTCCCTGTCATGGTGAACAGCACAGCCACCGGATGATATCCAAAGAGATTATAAATATATGGAACTTCATAGTACCATTGCCCATTCACGATACCGTCTTCTCCCCAGGCTCCACTTTCTAACTGTTTCCTAATAAAGAGAAAAAACATCTGGCACAGGGAGACCGGAAGCAGAGAGACAACTGCACCGATCAGAGGATTGATAAGATTCTGCTTCATAATAAGACCTTCCAGACTGTTCAATGGCATTCCAAGTGCCCTGAGCTTCGCAATCGTCTGGGAATTTCTCTGTATCCGGCTGTAAAATTTAATTCCCGCCGCGGCAATTCCCAGCGCGATCAGCATTCCCATCATGATGTAGCATAAAAACATCGTATCCCCGATATTCTGCTGCATTCTTTTATGAATCTCATACGTGGAATTGTAAGATATCCCCTTACATTTTCCAAATGCCTGATACCATTCCTGATCAACTTTGGAGAGGTCAGCGTTTTTGTTCAGATCAAAATCCACCTCGGTGTAAAGACGATCCGGAAGTCGCCATTTTTCGAAAGACTGCGGCATGCACACCATGGTCATTGCATAGTTCTGTGCATCCGCCTCCCCCCAGGTTGGTGATGGCGGCTCTCCGTCCAGAACATCATAATATGGAATACAGAACCGTTTCAGCAGCTTTTCATCATTCAGCATCACAACGGCTCCGATCTTCGTCCTGATATTTTTCCGTTTTCCGACAGCATAAGCAGTCAGCTCCACCCGTTTTCCAAAATCGGGTTCTGTGACCATCTTTTTGTACACCGGATTCAGGTGATACCTCTGCGGTCGAAATGAACTGAACATGTATTGTTCTTCCTGTTCCGTTAATGCAATGTCGCTGACCGGAAGAGTGTCTCCCGGCTGAAACACATTCATAATATCGTACTGCATATTTTTCGGGATCACAATGAGGACTTCCTCCCCACTTTTTATCTTTTCCGGATCGATCGTTCCCTCATCAATATAATCCGACAACAGCTTTAAGTCTTCTTCCTGTACACCGACGGACGGCAGGGAATAAATCTTCTCGTCCGCAGTATATCCCGTGTTTTTGATCCTTGCTTCCTGTGCCTCATAAAGGGCGTTTCGGAATTTGTTTTTTGAGGCAGACAACGTCCGCAGGCTCAGATAATCAGGCATCCTTTTGTCATCCTTTTTGGTATAAGTCAGACGGGTCGATTTATTGACGATCCGGGCAAAGGAATTTTTAATCTCCTTTTTCCCGCGAAATTGCTCATAGACCTCCGGCTCGATACCATAATCATGATGATTTTCCACTGCAAAATCATACAGGGATGCCTGCTTTGTTTTTTCCGCCGTATAATACCATTCATCAAGTCCGGCTTCTTCCAGAGTCGCTTTTTCTTCCACATTATTTTTATCTGCCAGTGCATGAAAATAGTTGTATCCAAGGAAACAGGTCCCCATCAGGACACAGAGAATAATAAGAACTGCAGGATCATGAAAGGAAATCCTTGCTCCCACCAGTCTGCGCCAGCTATATCTGGAAAGGTTGACCCTTCTTTGTTTCTTTTTACGCTTCTTGACGGAATGCCGTTGATCCATCAATGCAATTGGTGTCATTTTCCCCATTCGGATCAGTGGAAACACAATGGAGATCATACTGCTGACCATCATAACCACCAATGCGTAGATCCACGGAGAAACGGTCACCGATGCTACATACACTCCCGGATGAAAGCCAAGTGGAAGATCTATCCCATAAACCGGACACACCATCCGGACCAGTAAGATATGTACCAGTCCCCCAAGAGCGATGCCAACCACCGTAAAGCACAGAGTCAAAATGAACAGTTCCACAAAAAGATATACACATACCTTGATCCGGGTCATGCCAATGCTGCGAAGAACCGCCGCTTCTTTGGAACGGTCCTCCAGAAGACTCCGTACCATACTGACAACCGAAATCGTTACAACAACAAACATCAGCCCCCCAAATAAGGGAATGACCACAGAGGAATAAAAGTCTTTCCAGACATCTCCGTTTTTTAACGCCTTCAAAATATTTTCTACTGTCATTTCTCCGTATTTATTGGAAATCTGTGCAGTAATCCCCAGGATACAAGAAAAAGCAAAAGATCTTCCAAGCACGACATCATACCCTTTCAGATGTTTCAGTCCGCTTTTGCAAAGCCGCATAACCAGTTTATCCATATCCTGATCTGCCTGAATAAGGGCTGTGGCATAACTGCTATGAAAGCTGTCCGCCATTTTATCTGAGACACAGATTGTCGGCATGACATAATCCTCCAACTCCTCTCTGTCCGGATATCTGTAATATCCTCCCCAGACACCCTCCGCAGATATCTGGAAAATCCCGCATATGGTAAACTTCTTTTCCATAAGCTTCTTCTTTTTGTAGTCAAAAAGCTGCAGCTTCACCGTACTTCCGGGCACCGGTGCCACACCAAGCTCCTTTGCTTTTCCTGCATCGACGGCTATTTCGTTCTCTTTCACCGGATAAGTCCCTTTCACGCAGGACATATGATACATCTCAATGGAAGCGGTATCCGGAAAGGATATCACCTTATAGTCAGCGCTTTCACTCCCATCCGCTCCGGCATACCCCAGCTCCCGGTAATATCCACAGCCATCCACATCCTTATTGTCTGCAATTTTTTCTGCATCCTGCTGTGTCACTTCATAAAATACCGCATCATAATTTCCCAGCATATCCAGTTCACGGTTCAGCAGACGCATTTTGTCACTGCGGATAAAAAGCGCCGTAAGACAGAGAACCGCTGCTCCCATAACGATCATAGTGATCAG
>CAKRHL010000087.1 GCA_934338765.1 uncultured Lachnospiraceae bacterium
ATCTCATCTACTCTATCTTTCATATCCATTCGCCTCCAATTCCTGTTTGATCTTTTTCCTTGCCCGAAGCAGCCGGCTTGTCACCGTTCCCCTGCTAAGCTTCAGTTGATCTGCAATTTCCTGTGTTGTCAGGTCCATACTGTAATGAAGTAATACCACAACACGGTACTTTTCGGGAAGTTCATTGACCACCCGCTGCACCAGCCGTCCTGTCTCCTGTTTCACATAATCCTGCAACAGATCTGTTTCCCCCGGTATTTCTTCACCAAGTGTCCCATTTTCCGGACCAATATTCTGCATTACATATTTCTGTCTGCGTTTTTCCTTGCGCCACTGGTTTTTCCACAGATTGGCGGCTACACCTGCCAGAAATTTTCCTGCCATATCCGGCTCCACAGACCGCGTAATTTCCATTGCTTTCAGAAATGTATCCTGATACAGATCCTCTGCACTGCTTCGATTTCCTGTCAGATAACAGCAAAACCGAAATACATCCTCCCCATAAGATGCAATGCTTTGTTCTATTTCTTCTATTGTCATGCTGCTCTCCTCACTGAAAGGATTGGATTCCATCGATGTATTTATGACCCTTTCACTTATATTATGTCGTCAGTTTTGCCGCTGATTGCATACAAAAAACCGGAAATGTAGAGTAAATTGATCGTAAATTTGATTTTATGGGAGCACTTTTTCTGTATTAGAGTACACTGTTCTATGGTAAAAGCAATCCGTTTCACCCGGTAATCCATCCGATGATTATATCCGAAAGCTATACTACTACAAAAATGCCGGAGTACGAGAATACTGGATCGTAGATCCGCGGCGTAAAACAGTAACGGTAAATTATTTTGAGGGAAATTTACTGAATATTCAATATTCCTTTGATGCTGTCATTAAGGTTAATATTTATCGGGATTTATTGATCAACTTTTCAGAAATCGATCAGACATTAAACGGTAATTGATTGATGATCTGCATCACACCACATTCATTATTAGACGGAGCAATATGGCGGGCAATCTCCTTTAACTGGGGATGCCCGTTTTCCATACAATAGCTTTCTCCGCAACTTTTCAACAGTTCCACATCATTGAGATAATCCCCAAACGCCATACATTGCTCCGGCTTGATCTGATATTTTCTCTGAATGGCTGCGATGCCTGCTCCTTTATTGGCGCTTGCATTGGCGATATCGATCCAGCTGTCTCCGGATACCACAACAGCCAGTCTCTCCGGCAGATCCGCAAACGCAGCAGCAGCCATGTCTACCTGATAATTCTCTACAAAAATGGCAATCTTAACGATCCGGTCCTTAAGGGCTTCTGCCATCACATCTTCACACTTGGTCAAGCGATGATAATACATAGAGGCTTCTTTAAAAACAGTTTCCTTCGTATCCTGCCGGATATATGCTCCATTCACTCCACAGAGCATGGGATTAACTCCCTCCATACGGTTCAGTCTGTCCACACAGCAGCGCACATCCTCTGCCGCAATCTCATCACAATATAACGCTTCATCCTTCTCATAGACAACGCCACCGTTTTCTGCCACATAAAGAAACTCGTCCTTCAACTCTCCCATATTATCCCGTAGCGTATAATACTGCCGCCCGCTGGCGATCACCTTCCGGATCTGCGGATGATCCTTCACCCACGCCGGAAAGTCCGGTGGCAGCTCCTTTCGGTCGTTTAAAAGTGTTCCGTCCATATCAAATGCAGTAAGCTTTATATCCATAATAATCCCCTTTTCTCAGTAATCCGTTACGTTTTCTCTGCGTTCCTTTGAGCAACATCTATTGTCTGCAACGCACTTTTCTTATTATGAACAGAATACCGTAAAAAAACAAGTCCCCTCTTTTCACAAACGACATTTTGTAAAATATACTTGACATTTTATCGTGAGTTCATTATACTCTAAGACAAGTAACACACATAACAACTTATCGGAAAAGCCGGATCTACATACGAAAATCCCTGCTTTTCCCATATGAACGGAGGTTCCCATGAAACTGGAAGTAAAAAATATAACAAAGTCTTTCGGCGAAGCTAATGTCCTGAAGGGTATTTCCTTTTCTGTTGAAAGTGGCAAGGCACTTGGCCTGCTGGGCCGGAACGGTGCCGGTAAGACTACCACGATCCGTATCCTGATGGATGTGTTCCATGCAAACAGCGGCGAGATCACATTAGACGGTAAACCCTTTGATCCCCGCAAGGTACAGATTGGATATCTCCCGGAGGAGAGAGGCTTATATCCCAAACGAAAGGTTCTGGAGCAGATGATATACCTCGCCATGCTCCGGGGTGTCAGCCGGAAAGCGGCTGCCGCCAATGCAGGACGCTGGCTGGAGCGTCTTGAAGTATCCCAATATCAGGACAGGTTATTAGAAACCCTGTCCAAAGGAAATCAGCAGAAGATCCAGCTTGCCTCTACGCTGGTCTGTGATCCTGAGATTGTGATCCTGGATGAACCCTTCAGCGGTCTGGATCCGGTCAATTCCCAGATTTTGCAGGAGGTGGTTCAGGAGCTGATCCATGATGGCAAGATAGTCATCTTCTCCAGCCACCAGATGAGTTACGTGGAAGAGTTCTGCGAGGATATCGTGATCATCAATCACGGAGAGGTGGTTCTGTCCGGTCATCTGGGCACCATCAAACGCGACTTTGGTAAGGATCAGCTGGTTTTAAGTGCCATCGATATGACCCCGGAGGAATTTGCCGTCCAGCTTCAAAATCGCCTTTCTGATACTGTCCAGATAACAGGACAGACCAAAGAAGATGTGATCGTTCGTCTGAACGAAGGCGTAAACCGCCGCGAGCTGCTGGCAAAGCTGTCCCAATTGGAGGACATTGTCATTGAGCATTTTGAAACCTATAAACCATCCCTGAACGATATCTTCGTTGCCAGTGCCGGTGAATAGCACAAAAAGGAGAGCTTATGAAACGATTTTTTACTATATATGAATTTGAATTAAAAAGTTATTTAAAGAACAAATCTTTTACCATTACAACCATTCTTCTGGTAGTGCTGCTCTTTGCCGCTACCTTCCTGCCCCGTGTTTTTGACATGTCGGATATGCTTGGCATCGAAAAAACAACCACGGAGTCCGGGGATAGTAAGGATACCTCCGATGAAACGAAAACCGACGATGCGGATAAAACAAAGATCGGGGTCGTTGACGAAAGCGGTATATTAGGAGATATGTCTGTTTTGAAACAGGTCTTTGAGGATACCGACATTGTCACCTTGAAAACGGAAAAAGAGCTGAAAAAAGCCGTCAAAGAGGAGGACGTATCTGCCGGTTTCGACGTGAAAGATGATCTGAACTATGAGTATTATGTAGTAAACCGTGATATGTACGACGAGAATCAGATGATCTTCGAGGGACTTCTTTCCCAGGTACATCAGCAGCTTTATTGCCAGAAAAAGGGTCTGGACTATGCAACCTTTGCAGCCGAATACGATGCCCCTGTCAACTGCACCGAAAAGATCCTTGGAAAGGATGCCGGAGATAATTACTGGTACTGCTATGTCCTTGTTATGGTGATCTTTATGATGATCATTCTGTACGGTGTCATGGTTGCCACCTCCGTCACTGTGGAGAAAAGTAACCGTTCCATCGAGGTCCTTGTGACCAGCGTGGACGCAAAATATCTGCTGTTTGGCAAAGTCTTTGCCGGTGCCTCTGCCGCTATCGTACAGCTCGGTCTGATCCTTGCTTCCGCCTTGATCGGTTACAACATCAACCACACGTACTGGGGCGATAAGCTGGATATGATCCTGAAGATTCCGGGCAACGTCCTTGCAGGCTTTGCCGTATTCGGTATTGGCGGTTTCCTATTCTATGCCTTCCTTTACGGGGCAATGGGTGCTCTTGTCTCCAAGACAGAGGATATCAACAAATCAGCCGGAACTTTACAGATGCTGATCATGATCGTCTACTTCGTGGTAATGTTCCAGCTTCCCACACCGGACAGCGTCGTGATGAAGGTCTGCTCCTTCCTGCCATTTTCTTCCTACTCCGCTATGTTTGTACGGATCGGCATGGGAAGCGTTACCATGGCAGAGATCGTGGCATCTGCCGTGATCCTGTTTGTTTCTATCTTTGCAGCTGGCTGGCTTGCCGCCAAGATCTACCGTATGGGTACTCTGCGCTATGGTAATCCGATCAAGCTTACAACCGCATTAAAGAATCTAAAAAATAATTAGCGGTCCGCTATCCGATACAAATGTTAAAAGTTTATGTAATTGCTTTTTTAGAATTGAGGTGTTCGTATGAATCATTCCATTAGTTATATTGTCGGCATGTTGAGTGGAATTGCCGCCGTTTTTCTATTCGTGTTGGTAATTCGGCTGCTTTGCCGCAGGCATCAAAGCATATCCAAAATCCTGAGCCCGGAAATCACATACGATGAGCGTCAGATCCTCGCCAGAGGAAAAGCCTACCAGACTGCGTTTATCGTTCTGGTGGGCTATGTCCTGGCCGCATCCTGTCTGGATGATTTTTTTTACTGTCCTCAGCTTATGTCCTTTGGTGGATTATGGCTTGGAGTGTGTCTCTCTATTTTGGTGTTTGTATGTATATGCATCCGGAGAGACGCCTATCTTTCCCTGCAGGAGAATGCGAAAGAATTTAATATTATGGGAATTGTGATCAGCATTTTAAATCTTGCGCCCGGATTTCTTTCCCTTTACAAAAAACAGCCATTTCTTGTCAATAATTCCATCTCGTATCACTACATTAATCTAATGGCTGGTATCCTGTTCCTGTTGATCACTCTTCTGTTTGATCTGAAGCTTATCTATGACAAGAGAGCAGAGGAGTAAACATCCTCACTTTGCCTTTGCGAGAAAAAACACTCAGAAAGTAGGTTTGCCATGAAGAATTTAAAACTAAAATCTGCCCGTGCCGCCAAGGATATGTCCCAGCAGGATCTTGCCACCGCCGTCGGCGTATCAAGGCAGACCATCAATGCCATCGAGAAAGGCAATTATAACCCCACGATCCATCTGTGTATTGCCATCTGCAAGGTTTTAGATAAAACACTGGATGAGTTATTCTGGGAAGATGAATAAAAGCCTTTAAGAAGTGTGTCCACAAAACCGGACACACTTCTTAAAGGCTTTTTGATATTTATTATTGCATTCAGACTAGCGGTTCTTTTTCTTATTGCAGTACATCAGTGTATCCGCCTCTCCGATCATCTGCTCAATATTCAGATCCCGCGACCGTTCCTGTATAACCACTCCGATACTGGCTGTGATCTGATATGGCTTCCGATCTACTCCCTCTGTCCGGTCAATATACTCCTGAAGCCGCTGTCCCAGAATCTCCTCTGTCAGCTCCGTCACATCATCTGCAAAAACAACACTGTCAAACTCATCCCCGCCGAACCGGGCACATACCGCTTCCTTACCACAGATTGCCTTCACTCCATGGGCCAGGGTACAGATTGCAAAGTCTCCCTCTGCATGACCATAAGTATCATTGATATGTTTTAACCGGTTCATATCCACCGATACAAGCACCGCATACTTTCGTTTTGTCTCTGACAGCATTCTCGAAAAATGCTTGTAAAAACCCCGGCGGTTATACAGCTCTGTCATAGCATCCAGTTCTGACAGTTTCGCCAGTTCCTTATTGGCACGGAGCAGATTTTGTTTCAGCGTATTTAACTGCTGGTTCTGCAACACCAGATTGATGGAATTAGAAAGAAACATACTAAACTCATCGCATCTCTGCACATCTCTCTGATGAATATCGTGAAAACCATCTACCGAATAACCATACACCGTTTTTCCGGCATTGAGTACACGAACCAGAATGATCTCCCAGCTGTCCGCCTGCGCATTTAATATGTCAAACCATTTCTCTATCGGAAAATGCTCCCCTGGTTCCTGAAAGCTTCCATCACCACCACACATCAGAGTAACCATGGAGCGGTATTTACCATTGACCTCTGCCCCTTCAAGCAGCTCCTCTTTCACCGCCGCATACCGGAAATAATTGCGCCAGATATATTCTGTCTTTGGCAGGATCTGCGCCAGATCACGCAGAGAACGCAGTGGCAGTGCCGATGTCAGCAGCTCATTCATCGCATGGGTATGCCAGGCACAATCTCCCAGAGAATCCGCCAGTCCACGGATGATCTCATTTCTGTTGATCGTCCCAGCAACGGGACATCCACAGGACTCATTTTTTTCCAGACAGTATCGAATGGAATACGCCTCCGGCCGGATCTGTCCGGTTTCTCTCCATTCCTCGATCTTATCAAAAATAAACCACACCGCCCCCTCATAATCCGGGGCACAGGTTGCCAGAACCGGACGATAATACTTACCGTCATTCACACCGTCAAATCCGGTCACGATCACATCCTCCGGCACCTGATATCCGGCCTCTTCCAGCACATTACACGCAACCAATGCCATGACATCATTGGCACAGACAATTGCCTCCGGCATCGGCAGAGCAGATCTGAGAAATCGTTCCATCTCTTTCCTTGCAGGTACCTCCCAGAACTGCCCGTACCCGACCCGTTCCTCCTCAAAGGCGATCCCATTGTCCTCCAACACTTTCCGATAGACACGCACTCTTTCCTCGGAAATTGCGTGGTCATGAAAGCCTGCCAGCATATTGATGCGGCGTGCGCCGTGCTCCTCCACCACATGGCGTACCATTTCCTCAAATCCGGAGGTATAATCATGACGGATCGGATAGCAGTCTCCGGCCTCCCGGTCCATACAAAAACACGGTATCCGACGTCTCCGGGCAATCCCTGCAACCCCATCGATCAGATCCCTGTTCTTGATGGTCTCACCCAAAATCACAAAAGCATCCAAGGGCAGATATTCGGACAGACCACACAGCTCCAGCTCAGCCGCTGTACGATCCACTGCCACCGGATCGGTCGTATCCAGAGAAAAGATAACAAACTTGTATCCCTCTTTTTGACCAAGATTCTGCATTGCATGTATAAAGTTCAGATTGTTCTCTTCAAAGGTTCTTGCTACAAATAAACCGATCAATTTTGTATTATCTGCCATAACTCATACCCCGCATCTTTCGCTCATAATGTTTCATACATTCCGTACTTACCGCATCTGCACTATTTTGTACTCAGCGTACCATAAAATGTCCGGAGTTGCAACAGATCCCTTTATAATCTGAGATATATCGAAAAAATATTTCCTCTCTCCGTTTCCTTCACAGAAATATAACCTCCCTGCCGCAGCGCAATCTCTCTGGTGATATAAAGCCCCAGCCCGATCCCTTCCTTTCCTGTACTGTTCTCTCCTCTGTAAAATCTCTTGAAAATACGGTTCTGTTCCTCCCGCGAGATCGCGCCGTTATGATCCTCCACGGAAATCTCCGCAAAAAGTCCCAGCTTTCGAACAGACAAAATGACCTCCTTCTTCTCTGCTTTTTCCGAATATTTCACAGCATTATCCAGCAGATTAAAAACCGCTTCTGCCGTCCAGTCTGCATCAAACTGTGCTTCCGTATCCCTTTCCCTGTCCTCTCTGTAAATAATCTCGCATCCCATCTGACGGGCTTTTGGATAAATATCCTTGACCGCCTTCAATACCGTTTCACTGATCCTGTTATGCCCGCATTTCAGATGGATCAGTCCTGTCTCCAGCCTTGATATCCTGATCATATTTTCCGACAGGAAATTCAGCCGTTCCACCGACTTACAGATAATATCCACATATTCCCTGTACTGATTTTCGGACAGATTGTCCTTCTGAAGAAAGCGGCTGTACATTTTCAGATTGGCCAGAGGCGTTTTTAACTGGTGGGACAGGTCTGATATGATCCCTTTCATCCGCTCCTGCTCCTGTCTCGTCAGCTCGTTCTGATGACGCATCCTCCGGATCAGCTTCGCTGCATTGGCCTGCAGCTTGGAAAGCATAGTGTCTTCCGTCTCCGGAAACACCTCCCTCTCCTCAAGCTCCATCAACGTGTCCAATAAATCGGATAGCTCCTGCACTACTGACATAATATATTTCTGATCCGTCCGATGCATCTGATACACCATTTCATCCAGAAGCAGGCAGGCCGCACCCACGATGCAGCCTGCCGTATTTTTTTCTGTCGCCCATACAATATAAACCGGAACCACCACTGTGATCACCACGCACAGGATAATGATAAGATTCTTTTTGTTCTGATAGGATTCCCTGACCTTCAACGACTGATCCCCCCTGTCTCATCACATGTCACCAAACGTATATCC
>CAKRHL010000088.1 GCA_934338765.1 uncultured Lachnospiraceae bacterium
GACTAACATTTTTTTATTAATTTTTCAAATATTGTTTTTCCTCTGGTAACCATACAATTTTCTCCATCATCTTCTCATAAGGCTCATCCTCGTATGGAAGATTCATGAAATCTAATATTTTCATTTCTGGAAACCATTGTTCACAATATATCGGAATAACATGCTCTGGCACAATACCAATAATATCCTGACCGAGCAACCTGTCAGTAATACCCTTTGCTTCATATAGACAAACAGCTGTTCCACTATCTCGCAGAACATTATAGAACTTAATTGCTTCAGATAGCCTGTTCCACCAGGTACAGAATCATATATTACTAGGTACTGCTTCCTATAATCAGCCTCAGAAACTGGAACTTCACTTATAGTTGCTCTTAAGTGATCAACATTGCCAAATTTCTTCTTCATTCCAAGCATAAATGCGGCAACAAACGATTCTACTCTCACATTTGCAGCATCCATTGTTGTAGCAGGAATTAAGAGACGTAATGCTTCCGTCTCAAACTCTCTATACAAGAAAAGACACTCTTCAAATGGATCTGTAACAATGGTATTATCTTTTACCATCTTGCAAAAACGGGAGTGCTTAGGTTTTTCCCCCTGCACCTGAATCTTTCCACAATACTTACAGATGGTGAACCCTTTTCTAACACCTTCATGTCCTGCAACAAGTAATTTGTCTCCAGTAATTGATTGTTCACCGAAATTAATCTCACGCATCGTTGCCTTTTGAAGAAACTCATAGCCCCACTTAAACTCTTTGTTATCCATTTCAAAAGCCTGAATAACATCCTTATCTTCATCTACATCTACCAGAAGTTCCTTATCATAGAACATAGATGCACGATCTTCGCTGTCATCACCGATTTGGCTTTCTTCCTCCTTCATATTGGAATACACCATCTGCACCTTAAACATTGAGCGAACCTGCCCTGCATCTGCCCACCCCGGATTTCCACATTTAGGGCATAACCTCATGCGATTATTAAGATTAAATGCTTCTTCTCCTTCCTTATGTGGGAACATTATTCTCACCTTGGAGTCGCCGGAGAAGAATGCATTGTAAAACGCTCTAATATCTCTTATTTCTACACTGCCATTATCCTCTACAGATGCCCAACCGGTCTGTCCACACTCGCGGCAATTGATTACTGGCAAATAATGTTTGGCCTGATGTTCATTAAGATCTGTTGAAAGCGCATATTTAATATCCTTCTGTGCCACTTCACCAACAAGTCTTCTTAACTCTCGCATCTCAAATACATCATTTATAGGAGATATTCTTAACACCGTGACTGCCAAAATTCTTCATTACAACTGCCCCGTTTTTTAATCTTATTTTTCGACATTTTGCCCCGTTTTTTGAATATTTAACCCAAAAAGAGGCAGCCTCCCGCCCTCTTTTTTGCCAGGCTTCCTGATGTAGCCGCAAATACCTTAGTCCACCACAACCCTGCAGTCTTTCTTAAAGCATGCAATTCCATACCGGATGAAATTTCTCATACCATCCTGCTTCAGCTTTGCAATATATCCTTTTTCTTCGATCTGCCTCATTGCTTCCTCACATGCTGCATCCATATCTCCGCCCTCAGCATATTTCAGTTCGATCACGATCCCGGTCCGGTTCGTTGGAACCTCGACCAATATATCGCTATAGCCGATTCCCGACTCTGCATTCGACTTGATCAGCCAGGTTGATTTATATCCCAGAAGTCCAAGCAAAATACCGTGATAAAAATTTTCCTTTTTTTCTTTTGCCACTGCCGTATCCCGGATACTGATCGTATTCCAAAGATAATCGCCAAAGATCTGTTCTATCTTTTCCACATTTTTATTTACAAATGCATCACAAAGCTGCTCCAGAGTCTGTCCGTCTTTTCTCGACACATCAGAAAACCATTCTCTGATTTTTTTTACAAAAAGATTTCTGACCTCCCGGTTTGGAATAACAAGGCGATATTTTCCACTTTCGGTTCGTCCCTTGTGGGTCAGATATCCCGTCGTAAAAAGAACGCTCCAAAGATTTTCTATACTTTTTTCCAGCTCATCGTATGTGAGTTCGGGAGTGACATCTTTTTCAATACTCTCCCCTGCGATCAGTCTCTCTATCTCATTTTTCGTCGAAACATCTGCCATATCTATGAATCTGCGCACCATGGCATTTCCGCTTGAATTGGACCAGAAATCCTGTGGAACGGCCTCCGGATCATACCGGAGCTGTTCCACATAATTAATCACGTCCCACGGACAATAGATATCCGCATTTCCAAAACGATATCCATCGTACCATTCCTTTGTCTCTTCAAAATGCGAAGACAATTCATAATCATCCAGGATTTTTTGTACCTCCTGATCCGTAAATCCAAACTGTTCATCAAATCTGGAATCAAGGATCGACAACACCTTAAAGTTATTAAGCCCCGTAAAAATACTTTCTTTAGAAATCCGAAGACAGCCTGTCAAAACAGCGAACTGCAGACTGTCATTGGTCTTTAAAGCCATTCCGAAAAGACCTCTGATCAGTGAGACCATCTCCTGGTAATAGCCATTCTGAAAAGCTTTGTCCAAGGGAACATCATACTCATCAATAAGGATCACGGTCTTTTCTCCATAGTGCTTAAATAATAAATGCGACAGCAGCCGGAGACTTGATGTCAGAACATTTTCATCCATGGAATATTTACCATTCTGCAGTGCAATCACCGCCTTATACTGCTCCTTCTCGTTTTCCGATAACCTGTCACTGTCTCCCAAAAAGAAATAACGCTCCGCTTCTCTTCCGATCAACTCCATGATGCGGTACTTTGCATTCTCATATTTTAATCCGTCCACATCCTTAAGGGAAAGAAATATCACCGGATATTTCCCCATATATTCGTCGCAAATCTCTTTGTTCCCGGAAATATACAAGCCATCAAACAATGACGCGTCCGTACCTGTCTCAAAAAAAGAACGCAGCATACTCATATTGAGAGTCTTTCCAAAACGACGGGGCCGTGTAAAAGAAGTCACTTTGCCACCAATTTCCAACAACTGTTCTATGAGCCTTGACTTATCAACATAATAATATCCATTCTTCCGAATTTTTTCAAAACTATCTATTCCGACCGGTAATTTTAAAGTGTTTGCCATAAACTCCTCATCCCTTCTTCCGCCCGCATGACTGCCATCTGCTTTTCACAAAAAATCCGCTATACTGTGCTTTCAAGTATAGCGGATTTCCAATAAAATTACAAATGGGATGCGGGTGACAAAAACCTGTCCTAAAACCTGTTCAAAACCTTATCCCTGATACTGTGACATATACAGATCATAATAAAGACCCTTACGCTCTAACAGCTCCTCGTGGCTGCCGGCCTCCATAATATTTCCATTATCCACATACATAATGCGGTCTGCTCCCTGGATCGTAGACAAACGGTGAGCAATGATGAAAGAGGTTCTGCCCTTAAGCAACTCATCCAGTCCCTTCTGCAAAGCGATCTCCGTCTCAGTGTCGATGCTGGAGGTTGCCTCGTCCAGGATCAGGATCGCCGGATCATTCAGAAGCGCCCTCGCAAAGGAGATCAACTGACGCTGTCCCACAGACAGGCGGCTTCCACGCTCATTGACCTGTGTCTGATAGCCATCCTCCATCTGCATAATGAAATCATGTGCCCGCACGGTTTTGGCAGCACGGATGACCTCCTCATCGGTCGCCGTCTTATTACCATAACGGATATTGTCCATAATGGTTCCGGAGAAGATAAAGCTGTCCTGCATCATAACCCCCATCTGGGTACGCAGGGAATGAAGCGTCACCTTGGAAATGTCCTGTCCGTCAATTCGGACACATCCACTGTCGGTATTATAGAAGCGGCTCAGGAGATTGACGATCGTGGTCTTGCCGGCACCGGTCGGTCCCACAATGGCAATGGTCTGTCCCTGATCCACATGAAAGCTGACGTCCTTCAGGATCGGGATACCATCCTCATAACTGAAAGTAACATGATCAAAGTCTACCGTACCCTTGATCTCCGGCATCTCTACCGCATCCGGCGCATCGGTTACCTCCACCGGTTCATCAATGGTTTCAAAGATACGCTCCAGATAGGAGATTGCCGTGAGAACACTGTTATAAAATCCGGCAATGGTATTGATCGGCTGCCAGAATCTGGAAATATATGCCGTAAACATCACAAGCACACCAACCGTCACACCGGATCTGCCGCCTCCCAGAATACATGATACACCTACTACATATACAAAGGATGTGGTGATCACGGAGATCAGATCCACCATAGGACTCATCATAAAGTTATAATAAACTGCTTTGAGCCATGCTTTCCGGTAACTCATGCTCAACGAATTAAAGATATCTATATTTTCCTTCTCCCGGACAAATGCCTGGGTCACACGGATGCCGTTAATACTCTCCGCAATATAGGCATTGAGATTGGACTGCTTATTGCTCTGGAGCTGCCAGCTGGCACGCTGCTTTTTCTTTAATACCACCACATAAACGATCAGCACCGGCAGGCCGCAGAGACATATCCATGTGAGCTTCGGACTGGTGCAGAACATAAAGATCAGAATAAAGACCAGGTTGCACAGATCCGTAATGGTATTCAGGATACCGTTGGACAGCAGATCACTGAGATTGTTGACATAATTGACCACACGCACCTGGATCTTGCCATGAGGTCTCTCGTCATAATAGCTGAACGGAAGCTCCTGCAGATGGGCAAACAAGTCCTCGCGGATCTCATGGATAATATCCTGTCCTACCTTTGTCATCTGATCGATCTTTAACCACATACAGATCACGGAATACAGCACGATCAGAAATGTATAGATCACCAGACGGATAATGCCGTTCATGTCCTTCTCGGGAATATAGCGATCCATTTCCAGCTGGACAAACTTCGGGATCAGCATGGTCAGTGCCGAAGAACTCAGCATCAGCACCATGATAAAAAACATCTTGCCAAAATATGGCTTCACATACCCTCCCAGTCTCTTTAACTGGTTTATGTCGAAGTGGTCCTCTAAGGTTTCATCCACATCATATCGGTTTCTTGCCATTTATTTTCACATCCTTTCTGACTTATCCCGCCATTTCGGGATACTGATGATGATATACCGTCGCATAATATCCATCCCGGGCAAGCAGCTCGTCATGGGTTCCCTGCTCAATGATCCTGCCGTTATCCAACACAAGGATCTTGTCTGCATTTCGTATAGAAGAAATACGGTATGCGATAATAAACGTGGTGCAGCTGTGATTGATATTGTCTAACTGCTTCTGAATATAGCTCTCTGTCTCCATATCCACCGCAGATGTTGTATCATCTAACACAAGGATCGCCGGATCCTTCAAAAGGGCTCTCGCCAATGAAATACGCTGCTTCTGACCTCCGGAAAGACCAACACCGCGCTCTCCCACGATGGTATCATACCCATCCGGCAGCTCCTTGATAAACAGGTTGGCATCTGCCATCTTCGCAACTTCCTTCACCCGTTCAAAACTGCAGTCCGGCTGGCCATATGCGATATTTCCCTCAATAGTGTCCGAAAAAAGGAACACATCCTGCATAGCAATCCCGATATTATCACGAAGCTCATACATATCGTAATCCTTTACATTAATGCCATCCACCAGCACCTCGCCGTCTGTGGCATCAAAGAAACGGCACAGCAGATTGATCACGGTGGATTTGCCGGCACCGGTAGTACCGATAATGCCCACAGTCTGTCCCTTCTCCACCCGGAAATTGATATCCTGCAGAATATCCTCATCATCGGCCCGGTAAGAGACATCCTTAAACTCCACTCTGCCCTCCAGCTTTTTGTGCTTTGCCGGATGCGCCGGTTTCTTTATATCCGGCTCTGCAATATAGGTATTGTAAATCTTTTCTACAGATGTCGTAAATCTCTGTACATCATTGATCCACCATCCTGCCATGCGCAGCGGCTGCATAAGCATCCAGAGATATCCGTTGATGGTGACGAAATTACCCATGGTGATCTCCCCTTTGATCACCATCCATCCTCCCACCAGCATCAGAATGATGGTCAGCAGATTGGATAAAAGCTCAAACAACGGAACATAGCGGCGCCAGATCCTTGCAGCGCCCAGCTCCGCCTCGCGGTAGCCGTCATTTTCCACTGCAAACTTCTCCATCTCATAATCTTCCTTTGCAAACGCCTTGACCACGCGGTTGCCGCTGATATTTTCCTGTACGTATGTATTCAGGCTGGAGAATGCCTGACGACACCTTCCAAATGCCGGGTGTACATTTTTGGACTGGCTCCATGTGGTCAGTGCCGTCAACGGAAGCACCGGCAGCATACAGAGAGCCAGCTTCCAGTCCGTCATAAAGATCATCAGCAGGGCAAAGACAAAATATAATACATTTTCGTAGACAATATAGATCACATATGCCACGAAATGACGGATCGCATCCATGTCTCCTGTCTGACGGCTCATGAGATCACCGGTACGGTTCTTATTATAAAATGCAAAATCCTCCTGCAGGAGCTTGCGGTACACCTTATCACGCATACTGTACAGTACTCCCTGTGAGCTTTTTTCAAAAAGCACCTGGGAAAAGAAACGGCAAAGTCCCTTAATAAGGATCGTTCCCAGCAGAAGTGCGATCAGATACGGCAGTATCCCGGTCTGACCATCATTGATGACATCGTCCACGATCATACCGGAGATCACCGGATTGACAAGAGATGCCACAGCCAGAATTGTTACCAGCACAAGCCCCCAGAACATCTTCCACTTGTACTGACGCAAAAAGCTGTAAAACCATTGCATTGGAGTCATTCTTAACTACCCCCTTTTCATTTACTTATGATTCTCTTTTTTCCACGCAGATTCATATTTTTTATGAAGCGAAAATTAGTGTAGCATGGTACCTCCAACTATGCTATAATGAATATTGAAAAAAACAGAACAAATCTATTTTACAAACTATAATTTTTGTAACTTTTTTATGAACACATACCGACAAACATCGATTTTATCCAATATAAGGAGACTAAAAAATGGAACCAATAAATAAAAAAAATGTATTTTTTCAATATATCGACCGACTGAACTCTCCCTTCGAGATATTTATGCTGGAAGACACCACCTCCGGCACCGGCGTCGGTGCCCACTGGCACTATTATCTGGAGATGCTTTACATCGTGAAGGGAGATCTGCAGGCACAATGCGATAATGATCTCTACACACTGCATCCCGGTGATCTGATCCTTTTTTATCCCCAGGCAGTCCATTCCATGCACCGGACAGCGGAGTCTGCGGAGGATGTGGAATATTTTGTCGTTATGATCGACCTGAACTTTTTAAATATCACCAATGAATACCGGACCCGCTTTTCTAAGCTGTTCCGGATCGCCTACCAGCAAAATCCGGATTACATCCATTTCCGCCGCAGGGAACTGCAGGAGCTGCCGATCCTGCAGCTTCTGACCCACAGTCTGGAGGAAAAGCGGAAACATTATTACGGATATGATGTCCTGATCTGCTCCGATATTGCGTCCCTGCTGACCTACCTGATGCGTTGCCTGCAGAAAAAGGGTGTGGATACCGACACGATCATTACGGCACCGGATGACTGCGACGCTTCGATCTACTCTGTGTCCAAATATATCGAGCAGCATTGCGGCGAAACTCTGCGGGTGCATGAGCTGGCACAGATGTGCGGCATGAGTTATTCTTATTTTGCCAAGCTCTTCCGGGAAACCTACAACCAGTCCTGCAAGGAATATATTGAATTTACACGGATCAATAAAGCGACCGACCTGCTTCTTTTTACCAATCAGGATCTGACCTACATCAGTCAGGAAACCGGCTTTGCCGACTGCAGCCACCTGATCCGCACCTTCAAGAAATGGAAGGGTATGACACCAAAGCAATGGAAAAAGAATCTTAAATAACAAAAACTTCCCACACCAAACGCCAGAGTACGCCCATAACATTTCTTATGTCCGGGAAATTGAATTGTGATTTTTGCTCCCGGAAGTATGTGAAACCGGAAGGCTGTGATCTGAAAATTGACGCAGATCGTTAGGTTTTCTGAAAAATCTTTGCTTTGCATGTTTCGATGAATACGTGGCTGGACGACTGAGCCTCCTGGGTGGGCTC
>CAKRHL010000089.1 GCA_934338765.1 uncultured Lachnospiraceae bacterium
CAGCAATGCAGGTCATTCCCATGATGAAAACCCAAAGCTTCTTACATACGATGTGTTAAAGATAGACTGCGACAGCCGCAGAGCCTATATTGACGAAAAGGAGGTCAATCTTACCGCAAAGGAGTTTGATCTTCTGGAGCTTTTGATGGTTCATCCCAACAAGGTATACAGCCGCGAGGAGCTTCTCAATACCGTCTGGGGCTATGATTATCCGGGAGATGTCCGGACAGTGGATGTCCATATCCGTCGTCTGCGTGAAAAGATTGAAAGCAAACCCAGCGATCCGAAGTATATACATACCAAATGGGGCGTTGGATATTATTTTCAAAAATAAACCGGCTGCTTCTCCGGAATACTAAAATAAATGCTTCAACGGCAGGGAAGGGTACGCTTTGAAACAATTTCTTGGCAAGGTTCTGTATTTTCTCCGCAGTATGCGGATACAGGTACTGATCGTATTTTTAATGATGGGACTTGTTCCCCTGTATGTCTTTTCTATAATTATTACAAATGCATATGAGTCAAAGCTGGTATCCCAGCGTGTGGATGAGCTGCAGTCCTATGGTACCATGATCTCTAATCTTGTGGTTTCCTCCGGATATCTGGTGGATCACGACAGTGAGGAGGTTGTGGAAGAGTCAGCCCAGATTGCTGAGATTTATCAGGGGCGTATCATTCTGGTAGACCAGAATCTCCGTATTATTCATGACACCTATGGGCTGGAGGATGGCAAAACCGTTATCTCCACCGAGGTCGTAAAATGCTTTGGCGGTGATCATGGAAAATACATAAATGAGCTGGGAGAGTATGTTCAGCTTACCATGCCCATCGTAAATTCCAACAAACAATCAACAGATGGCGTTGTTATTATGAGCTTCTCCACCAAAAATCTCCATCAGATGGCTGACGCAGTCAAACGTCAGGTATATATTATCCTTTTGATACTGACGATTCTGGTCCTTCTTGGTGCCCTGATCTATTCTACCCTTCTGGCACGTCCGTTGAAGCAGATCACATCGTCCATCAATGAGATATCCCAGGGAGATATGAGTGTCAAACTCAACATGCACGGCTTTTCAGAGATCAGCAGTATCTCTGATTCCTTCAATCAGATGATCGATGTCATACGAAATCAGGACACTGCACGTCAGGAGTTTGTATCCAATGTGTCCCATGAGTTAAAAACACCAATCGCATCCATGAAGGTACTTGCTGATTCCCTGCTTTCCCAGGAAGGAATGCCGGAGGAGATATACCGGGAGTTTCTCGGAGATATCACCAACGAGATCGAACGTATGACAAAGATCATCAACGATCTTCTTTCCATGGTCAAAATGGACAAGAATACTTCTCAGGTAGAGGTTGTCAATACAAGCATCAACGATCTTCTGGAGCAGCTTTTAAAACGTCTCAGACCAATTGCCGCAGAGCGTAATATTGAGCTGATATACGAAAGCTATCGTCCTGTTATGGCTGATATTGATGAAACAAAGATGTCCATTGCATTAAATAACCTTATTGAAAACGCCATCAAATACAATTATGACGACGGCTGGGTTCGTGTAACCCTCAATGCAGATCACAAGTTTTTCTATGTGACAGTGCAGGATTCCGGTGTCGGTATTCCGGAGGATGTCCAGGATAATGTCTTTGAGCGTTTCTACCGCGTGGACAAAGCCCGTTCCAGAGATACCGGTGGTACCGGACTCGGACTGTCCCTGACCCGTAGTGCAGTTTTATTGCACAGGGGTTCCATTAAGCTTTACAGTAAGGAAAAGGAGGGGACCACCTTTACCGTCCGTATCCCATTAACATATGTTCCATAACAAAACCAATGTCGTATATCGATCCGTCCGGAGCGGCAGCGCCGATCATCGTCCGGACATCATCACCGGAAAGGAGGAAGAATATGCCATATCATACAGATATTCCAACAAAGAAATATACACATCTGTTACGGTCGGGCTTCACAGTCTGTGTCCTGTTTTTGGTACTTCTCTTTTGCGGTGGATGTTCTTTTCATAAAGAAAAGGAATATACCGGCTACTATGTATTCTATCCTGATGCCAATGAGACAAAGGTGGGATTTGAGAAGTACACTCCATCCTCCCGGAAACGTGATGACCTGGTCAATGAATTTTTGACAAAGCTTCAGTCGGAGCCAAAAGATATCGGATTGCGGAAAGCATTACCGGATGATGTCACTGTGGATGACTTTATCTTTGAAGATTCCGGGCAATTATCCCTTTATCTAAGCTCCGGTTACGGAAAGCTTAAGGGGGTTTCGGAGATTCTGCGCCGGGCAGCCATTGTAAAAACCCTCTGCCAGATCAGGGGCGTGAGCAGTGTACAGTTTTACGTATCCGGCCAGCCGTTGACCGATTCCAATTTAGATGCCATTGGTTATATGACTGCAGATTCTTTTATTGACAACACAGGTGGAGAGACCACCTACAAACAGAAAGCCACATTAAACATGTATTTTAGCGACAAAACAGGAAGCCATCTTGTCAAGGTACCCGTTGACATCACCTATGATGCAACGATCCCATTGGAGCAGCTTGCCGTTGAGCAGCTGATACGGGGACCATATTCCATTGACGGAGTGGATCCCGATGAGATCAAGGCGACTATACCGGAAAAAACAGAGCTCAATAAGATCTCTGTCAAAGAAAACACCTGTTACGTTGATTTTTCCGAAGAGTTTCTTAAAAAACGTACTAATATTTCTGCAGAAACCACGATCTATTCTGTTGTGGATACTTTGGCAGAACTCTCCAATATTAACAAGGTACAGTTTAGTATTAACGGTGAACAGGTACTTTTATACAACGATACCATTGATTTCGGTTCAGCCTTTGAACGTAACCTGGATATTGTCGTTCAGGAATAGGAGGAACGCATATTAAACGACCATTTCTATGGATTTTTACAGGACTAACCATTTTATTTCTTTTATACCGGGCCATTTATTCTGAAAAGGATGATGCCCGGTATTATTGTTTTCAGGGAATCTGGGAGGATCAGACTCCGGCAGAAGTCACAGGTACCATTGACCGAATCTGTCTGGCACAGGGAAAAGAAGACCTGACAGTCCTATATCTGAAAAGCTGTCATATCCGCTTATCACAAAACAATCAGATATATTTTCAAAAGAAGCTTTATATTTCTATTTCCGGGAAACCCTCTCTGCATCCGGGCAATGTTTTGTTACTCAAGGGAACACTCCGTGAATTTCCCGTTGCAACCAATCCTGGGATGTTTGACCGCCGGGCATATTACAAAGAAAAGGGGATTTACTATGAATTTAAGTCAGATTCCTTCCGGATCCTGCAGTCCACGATACATCCCATCAAAAATCTGCTGTACCATATCCGGGACAGAATTGGCCATGTTTACCAGACGTGCCTGCCAGCCAAAGAAAGCGGGATTATATCCGCCATGATCCTGGGTGACAAATCCCTTCTGGACATGAATATCCAAAAGCTGTATCAAGAGAGTGGTATCGGTCATCTGCTTGCTATCAGCGGACTTCATGTGTCAATACTTGGCATGGCTCTGCTGGAATTTTTAAAAAAGCTGTATTTACCGGAGCGTATTTCCATCCCGGTCTGTATCCTTGTGGTCACCGCCTACGGTCAGATGACAGATTTCAGTATCTCAACAAGCCGGGCTGTCATTATGATGATCCTCTTGCTGGCGGCCGATCTGTTAGAACGTACCTATGACGGCAAAAACGCACTGGCTCTGGCAGCTGTGATCATTCTACTGCAAAAGCCCTTTGCCCTGTTTTCCTGTAGCTTTCTTTTGTCCTTTGGAGCCATGGCAGGGATTTATCTTGTGCTTCCGGTGCTGGAACAGGTGTGGTTTGGGGATCCGTGGGAAAGACGGAGAAAACGACGCCGGATACACCACCGTGACAGAGAGCTGCTTGCCAATAAGCGCACCGGCAGACTGCAGATCCTTTGCAGACAGCAGGGTCAGAAGATTGGCCAGCTGCTTTTGGTAAGCAGCGCTGTCCAGTTGACAACACTGCCGGTAATGTTGTATTTTTTCTTTGAAATCCCACTGTATGGCATTGTGATCAATCTCTTTGTGATCCCTTTATCATCCCTTCTGGTGATCTTTTCCTTTGTGGGAGGTGTCATAGGCTGTATCTGCTTGCCTGTCGGAAAATTTATTCTCTCCAATGCTTTCTGGCTGTTAAAGCTTTATGAGCGGATCTGCCTGATCTTTCAAAAACTGCCGGGTCATATGCAGATCATGGGACAGCCCGCCTGGTGGCAGCTTCTGTTGTATTATCTGGTGCTGTCCGGCACGTTAGTGTGGCTTCTGTATACTCTGTGCCAAATTGATGAAATCGAATATCAAAGAATACCGCTGCATGCCGAACATAACCGTCAGAAGCTGAAACATCTGGGTAAAATATTGCCGGTATTTTGTCTGGTATTTATCGTACATGTTCCCTCCAACTCCTTCGAAATGACCATGCTTGACGTGGGGCAGGGAGATGGGATTTACCTCCACACGCCGGGACGTCAGCATATTCTGATCGATGGCGGAAGTACCAGTGAAAAGCAGGTAGGGAAATACCGGATTCTGCCATTTCTCAAGTCCCAGGGGATCCGGCAGATTGACTATGTGATCGCCACCCATGCAGATGAGGACCACATCAACGGACTGACCGAGCTGATTACAATGAGTGGAGACGGATATCACATTTGTCGGCTTCTTCTGCCGGATGTCGCAGACAAAGACCAGAGCGGCTATGTTCTGCTACGGAAAGCAGCCAACCAAAAACAGATTCCCGTCCGGTATTTGTCCACCGGCAGCTGTTTTCAATCCGGCGGTGTCTCCTTTGTCTGCCTGAATCCGGCTGCAGGCAGCTCCTTTGACTCCGCCAACGCAGAATCCATCACTCTCAGTATGCAGTATCAGAGCTTTTCCTGCCTGTTCACCGGAGATCTGGAGGGAACAGGAGAGGAAGCACTTCAGGATATCATAAACTCTGCCCGGACCCGACAGGCCTATCATATTCCGGAGCATTACACGATCCTTAAAGTGGCACATCACGGTTCCAAAAATTCCACCGGTGAAGAACTGCTTAACCGATTAAATCCCGAATATGCCCTGATCTCCTGCGGCAGGAAAAACCGCTACGGTCATCCACACAAGGAACTTCTGGAACGGCTGGCCTCCTCCGGAGCGGACATCCGGCGAACCGATGAAAGCGGAGCTTTATCTGTTATCCTCCGAAAGGGAACGCCTTGTCTGACCGGCTATCTGGACAACCTTGCAAAAAATAAATGACAAACAATTTGCTTTGTGCTACAATGAGAATATCTTTGATTAAGTGAAGATATAAATACAAATAGAGGAGGCTTATCATGGACTACAAGAATGCAGGCGTTGACATTGAGGCGGGCTATAAGGCAGTAGAGCTTATGAAAAAGCATGTTGCCAGCACGATGAGAAACGAGGTGCTGACAGACATTGGTGGATTTTCAGGGGCATTTTCCCTGGACAGTTTTAAGGGGATGGAGCATCCGACCCTGGTTTCCGGTACAGACGGAGTAGGAACCAAATTAAAAATTGCCTTTGAGTTGGACAAGCACGACACGATCGGCATCGACTGCGTGGCAATGTGCGTAAATGACATTGCATGTGCCGGTGGAGAGCCATTATTTTTCTTAGATTATATTGCCTGTGGCAAAAATGAACCGGAGAAGATCGCACAGATCGTCAGCGGTGTTGCAGAGGGATGTCGTCAGTCAGACGCTGCACTGATCGGTGGCGAGACAGCAGAGATGCCGGGATTTTATCCGGTAGATGAGTATGATCTTGCCGGTTTTGCCGTAGGTATCGTAGACAGGGACAAAATGATCACCGGAAAGAGCATTGCAAAGGGTGATGTACTGGTAGGTATCGCATCCTCCGGTATCCACAGCAACGGTTATTCTCTGGTGCGTAAAGTATTTGATATCAATAAGGACAATCTGAACCGTTCTTATGAATGTCTCGGCGGTAAGACGCTGGGTGAGACTATTCTGACACCAACCATTATCTACGTGAAGGCATTAAAGAGCGTCAAGGACGGCGGTGTGACTATTAAGGGCTGCAGCCATATTACCGGTGGCGGCTTCTATGAGAATATCCCAAGAATGCTTCACGATGGCGTCCGCGCCAAAGTAAAAGCAGACAGCTATCCGATTCCTCCGATCTTCTCCATGCTCGCAAAGGACGGAGATATCGCAAAAGAAATGATGTACAATACATACAATATGGGTATCGGTATGCTTCTTGCAGTGGATGCCGCTGACGCAGACAAGACCGTAGAGCTTGTGAAGAAATCAGGACAGAATGCTTATATTATCGGTGAGATCGCAGAGGGCGAGAAGGGCATTGATTTAGTATAATCATTTACAATCAGGTGTCTGCTGCACCAATGTGCAGCGGGCAGTCAATCATGGAGGAAACTATGCAGAAGATTGCAGTATGTGTATCCGGTGGAGGAACAAATCTTCAGGCGATCATTGATGCTGTAGCAGACGGCACGATCCGCAATACGGAGATTGCCGTGGTGATCAGCAACAAGGAAAATGCATATGCTCTGGAGCGTGCAGCCAACGCCGGCATTCCGGCCAGATGCATCAGCCCGAAGTCATATGGATCAAGAGATTCCTTTGCCGATGCCATGTTAGATACATTAGAGGAATATCATGTAGATCTGGTGGTACTTGCCGGCTATCTGGTGATCGTACCCGCAAGGATGATCGAGAAATATCACAATCGCATCATTAATATCCATCCTTCCCTGATCCCGGCACATTGCGGAATGGGGTATTACGGATTAAAGGTCCATGAAAGTGTTCTGGCTATGGGCAATAAGGTAACCGGAGCTACGGTTCATTTCGTAGACGAGAAGGCAGATCACGGTCCGATCCTTCTTCAGAAGGCAGTAGAGGTACAGGAGGGGGATACCCCGGAGATCCTGCAGCGCAGAGTCATGGAGCAGGCAGAGTGGAAGATCCTTCCAAAGGCGATCGATCTGATCGGTGCCGGTAAGGTAACGGTAAAAGATGGAATTGCACACATTAGTGAGTAATGATTTTTAATACATCACAGCGTAAATTTATGACGCCGTGCAAGCGGCGGAATGGAGGCTTAAACATGAAAGTATTAATCGTAGGAAGCGGCGGACGTGAGCATGCGATCGCATGGAGTGTGTCCCAGAGCAAAAGAGTTGATAAGATCTACTGTGCTCCGGGCAACGGCGGAATCGCCCGGATTGCAGAATGTGTTGACATCACTGCTATGGAGTTTGATAAACTGGCTGACTTTGCCGAGGAAAATCAGATCGATCTGACCATCATCGGTATGGATGATCCGTTAGTCGGCGGCATCGTAGATGTTTTTGAGGAGCGTGGCTTACGCGTCTTTGGTCCCCGCAAAAATGCAGCGATCATCGAAGGCTCCAAGAGCTTTTCAAAGGATCTCATGAAGAAATATGATATTCCTACCTGCCACTATGAAACATTCCATTCTCCGGAAGAGGCATTGCTCTATCTGGGAGGATGCAATTTTCCGGTCGTATTAAAGGCCGATGGACTTGCCCTCGGAAAGGGCGTGCTGATCTGCCAGAATCTGGAGGAAGCTGAGGCTGGTATTGCTACACTGATGCTTGACAAGCAGTTCGGTGATGCCGGTGATACTGTCGTGATCGAGGACTTTATGGTAGGCCGCGAGGCTTCCGTTCTCTGTTTCTGTGACGGAACCCACATCAAGCCCATGACAAGTGCACAGGATCACAAGCGTGCCAAGGATGGCGATCAGGGGTTAAATACCGGTGGTATGGGAACATTTTCTCCAAGTCCTTTCTATACCGAGGAGATCCAGAAATTCTGTGAGGAGAAGATCTACCAGCCAACCATGGATGCCATGAAAGCAGAGGGCAGAGATTTTGTCGGTATTCTTTTCGTAGGTCTGATGATGACCGCAGACGGTCCAAAGGTTTTAGAGTACAATGCACGTTTTGGCGATCCTGAGGCTCAGGTTGTTTTGCCTCGTATGAAAAACGATATCATTGACGTGATC
>CAKRHL010000090.1 GCA_934338765.1 uncultured Lachnospiraceae bacterium
TTTCATCGCAGCACCCTTTGTTATATTCTTGGATAAACTCTTTTTTTCTACCTTATCTTCCTCTGTCTGATATACATTGAGATAACCCTGAAATACTACCTTGGAGGAAGCCGCGGTAAAACGATATTTATCCGTATCAATCTTTACAGATGTGGTTTCGTACTTTGCTGCTGCCATCTGGCTTGCCATAAATCGTTTCCATATCAGCTGATACAGACGGAACTGGTCTCTGTTTAAGGATTCCTTCACCTGAGCCGGTGTCAGATCAATATAAGAAGGGCGGATTGCCTCATGGGCATCCTGAATCTTTTTGCCGGATTTTTTCTCTGCCGTCCCCTCTGCCAGAGCATCCTGTCCGTAATTCTCCGTAATAAACTCCTTTGCGGCAGCCTTGGCCTCTTCACTGATACGGGTGGAATCCGTACGAAGATATGTGATCAGACCGATCGTTCCCCTGCCCTTTACAGACACTCCCTCATAAAGCCCCTGTGCGATACGCATAGTTTTCTGTGTGGAAAAATTCAGTGTCTTAGCCGCCTCCTGCTGCAATGTACTTGTAGTAAACGGCTGTGGAGCCTTTTTGGATCTCTGTGATTTTTTCACATCCTCCACATGAAAATCAGACTTTTTCAGGGAGGCAATGATCTCATCCATCTCTTTCTCTGACTCGACAGTCATTTTCTTGGAGTGGGTACCATAAAACTCCGCATTTAACGGCTTCTTCTCACCATCCATATAAAAATCAGCATTTAATGTCCAATACTCTTTGGAAATAAACGCATTGATCTCTGCGTCTCTGTCAGAAATGATCCGCAGCGCCACTGACTGTACACGTCCGGCACTTAAACCTCTCTTTACCTTTGCCCACAAAACCGGGCTGATCTTATAACCTACCAGACGATCCAGCACACGTCTCGCCTGCTGGGCATCCACCAGATTGGTATCAATGGGTCTGGCCTGCTTGATTGCCTGCTTGACCGCATTTTTGGTGATCTCGTTAAATGTGATACGGCTTGTGTTTTTATTTTCCAGCTTCAATGCTGTCATCAAATGCCATGAAATTGCTTCCCCCTCACGGTCCGGGTCAGTTGCGAGATATATTTTATCTGCCTTTTTTACTTCTTTCCGAAGCTTGGCAAGTAACTCTCCTTTTCCCCGGATGGTAATATACTTTGGCTCAAAATCATTATCCACATCAATTCCAAGCTGACTCTTTGGCAAATCTCTGACATGTCCATTCGACGCAATGACCTCATATGAACTTCCAAGAAATTTTTTAATCGTTGTCGCCTTTGATGGTGACTCGACAATCACAAGATTTTTTGCCATTTCCTACATACCATCCTTTCACACTGTAGAATCCTCTTCGCTCTGACATCTACAGCACTATTGCATAATACTGGTTTCCGATCTGCTTTACCACACCTTTTAACTCCATGGAAAGCAGCACTTCCATAATCCTCTGTACAGGCTGGCCTGACATCCGGACAAGCTCCGATATATGAATCGGCTCTAAACCTAAATAAGAATACACTATTTTTTCGGACGTTTCAAGCATAACCTCACATTTTTTCTTCCGCACCGACACATCTTCATCCATAAATATTCCTAATCCGTCAAGAATATCCCGTGTTTTTACAACAAGTGCCGCACCGTTTTGTATCAGATGATTGCTCCCCTGATAGCAGGGATCATAAATGTCTCCCGGCACCACAAATACTTCTTTTCCCTGGTCCAGCCCCAGCTCTGCGGTAATAAGGGAACCACTTTTGGCTCCCGCCTCGATCACCAGGATTCCATCCGACAGACCACTGATGATCCGGTTTCTCATGGGAAAATTGGCCGGATGTGGCGGCATCCCCGGACAAAACTCAGAAATAACACCTCCATGTTGTTGCATCATCATATAGCTTTCAATATGCTCTCCGGGATAGCACCTGTCAACTCCACACCCCAGAACACCGTATGTCTTCCCCCCTGCCACTGTCAGAACACCTTTTTGTGCCGTGACATCGATCCCCCTTGCCAGACCGCTTACCACCGCAATCCCATTTTCTGCCAGTTCCCTGCCAAATCTACGCGCCGTTTCCAGCCCTGCATGGCTTGCATTTCTCGCTCCCACGACCGCAACAGCCGGAATGCGTCCGTCCGGAAGACTTCCTTTATAAAACAACACATAGGGAGGATCTGCAATATTTCTTAACCTCCCGGGATAGTCCTCATGTGCCAGACAAGTAAAGGAAATCCCTTTCCTGACAAGTTCCTCCCACAGTCTTTTGATCCGGTCCGGATTTCTGGATGCCATCAACGCATCGATATCCCTTGGACGAAGGGAAGATATCTCCTCCAGCTGCCCTCTCTGCGCCCGGTATATTTCCTCCGGTGTCTCAAACTTTTCCAGCATGGCTTTGATCTTCCGGCATCCGATCCCCCGGATACAGGAGAGCCACAGTTCATACATAAGCATATTCATGAACGTCCCCCCTCTCCCCAGTAACGCCTGTCAATAGATCGATAAAATACTGCTTCGGAAATATGCTCCTTTTCAATCCTGTCGCTACCCGCAAGATCTGCAATGGTCTGTCCAACCTTTAAAATCTTATGATATGCCCTGGCACTAAATTCCATTTTCTGAAAGATATACTTCATATAATCCGCCGCTTCCCCGGATGTCACACAGTACTCCTTTATCTTTTGAGGCGTCAGGTCACAGTTATGGCAGAAAGCTTCCCCTTCATATCTCTTCCATTGCAGCTGCTGTGCCTTTTCCACCCTCTGACGTATCATCGCAGAAGAATCTGGTTCCTTCACTGTATCACTCTCCAGATGATGATACGCAAGAGGCATTGTTTCCGTACAGATATCGATCCGGTCCAGTAACGGTCTGCTGATCCTTCCCAGATATTGCCTGACCTGTCCCGGAGTGCAATTGCATTTCTTACGGTCCGGATACCATCCACAGCGGCACGGGTTCATAGCCGCCATTAAAAGAGTATGTGCCGGATAACGACAGCTGCCTCGCAGTCTTGATACATGAACCCAGCCCTCCTCCAGCGGCTGCCGCAATACCTCCAGTGTATTCCGTTCAAACTCTGGCAGCTCATCGAGAAACAATACACCACCTGAGGCCAGACTGATCTCTCCCGGTTTTGGATATGTTCCTCCACCGATCAGGGCTCTCTGGGTTGCCGTATGATGCGGAGAACGAAACGGCCGCTTTGTTACCAGAGGCGTCTCATCCGACAACAGTCCGGCAACACTGTATATCTGCGATATCTCCATCTGTTCTTCAAAGGTCATTGCCGGCAAAATTCCACTCATCCTGCCGGCGATCATAGACTTACCTGATCCCGGCGGACCGATCAGCAATAGATTGTGCATCCCCGCTGCCGCTACCTCTGCTGCCCTTCTCGCCGTTTCCTGTCCCAGCACCTCCTTAAAATCCAAGGCTTCCCGGCTCTCCTCCGTCATTTTCTCCCGATCGGAAGGCTTATATACAAACGGATCCATACTGCCCTCCAGTACCGTTACAGCCTGTCTGAGACTCCGGACTCCGATCACCTTCATCTGTCGCACCACAGAAGCTTCCTCCTGATTGTCCTGTGATAATACACAATATTTTATCCCCTGCTCTAATGCAGCATAAACCATAGGAAGAACGCCGTTCACAGGGCGCACTTCCCCCTCCAGGCTCAACTCTCCGATAAACAATATGTCACTAAAATCCTGTCTGGAAATATAACCATACGCAGATAATACCGCAACAGCGATCGCCAGATCGTATCCGGTGCCATCCTTGCGAATATCTGCCGGTGAAAGATTGACTGTCACTCTCCTTGGTGGAAAACGAAATCCCGTATTCTGCAGCGCAATACGCACCCGCTCCCTGGCTTCCTTCGTCTCACCTGAGAGATCGCCAACTAAAGAAAATACAGGCAGTCCATCTGATATGTCTGCCTCAATCTGAACCATGTGACCTTCAATGCCCTGAATGGCCACACAAAATGTCTTACTATACATATTGACTCCTTTCGCCTGCAGCAAAAGAAGCTTCCCCTCAATATATACTTTACCCCCGCAATATAAGTAAACTCTTATATTGCAAAACAGGCAGATCCTGCAACAAACTGTCATAAGATCTGCCTGCTGTTTTCAGCATTATAACACTGGTATTTCAAAAAAACAATGCCTATTATTTATTCAGCATCTTTTTAATCTCATCCATGAAGATACCGACATCCTTAAACTCCCGATATACAGAAGCAAACCTCACATATGCAACAGGATCCAGCTTTTCCAGATGATCCATGACCAGCTCACCGATATAGCTGCTGGGAATCTCCCGCTTTTCCTGATTGAAGATCTCGGCCTCCACCTGATCTACCAGCGCATTCATCTGGTCAATGGAAACAGCCCGCTTATGGCAGGAACGAAATACACCACTCTCAATCTTGGTCCTGTCATAGCTTTCTCTGCTCTGATCCTTTTTGATAACAACTAACGGAATCGCCTCGACCTTCTCATATGTTGTAAAACGCTTTCCGCACTGATCACACTGTCTCCTGCGTCGGATCGATGAATTATCATCTGCCGGTCTGGAATCGATCACTCTTGTATCGTCCTCCCCACAATACGGACATTTCATGCCATTTACCTCCATCTTTTGTTCTTAGCAACATTATCGTTCAAACAAACAAAAAATGCAAGCAGATATTTTTACTCATCCCACTGACACTTTTGCAGACATCTTTCCCTTTCGACCTCCACAAGGATCACATCCGTTCCGATCCGCTGTATCTGTTCGTAAGGAATAATATATTCATGATCTCGTCCGAGTATCCCAAGTACTTTACATGGACCGGGAATGATCAGATTGCAGATCCGACCTGTTTTTACTTCGAAGTCTACATCACAGACATTTCCCAGCCTTTCCCCATCACAGATATTGATCACTTCCTTTTCCCGAAGCTCCGACATCCGCATAAAATCCCTCATTTCCAATTATACTTTCGGTTTCTGCAATATACCTGCAAACACGTTCTTTACATTTTATGCCGCAAAACCGATAATATACGGAATTCATCCGATGCTATGCAAGATAATTTTTCATGGAATGAAGTGCTCTTTTTTCCAAACGGCTTACCTGTGCCTGGGAAATCTGTATCTCCTGCGCTACCTCCATCTGGGTCTTTCCTTCAAAATATCTCAGCTCAATGATCCTATGCTCTCTCTGGCTCAAGCGGTCTATCGCTGCTTTTAATGATATCTGCTCAACCCACTTCTCCTCTTTATTCTTTTTATCACTGATCTGATCCATAATATAAAGATTATCGCCACTCTCTGCATAAACAGGCTCATACAGGGATACCGGACTCTGGATCGCATCCAGCGCAAACACGATCTCCTGCGCCGGGATCTCCAGCTTTTTCGCAAGCTCCTCCACCGTAGGCTCCTTATCGGAATCTTTCATAAGAGATTCTTTCATATAAATAGCCTTATATGCAGTATCCCTTATGGAACGGCTGACGCGAATGCTGTTATTGTCCCGAAGATATCTTCTCACCTCCCCAATGATCATAGGAACAGCGTATGTGCTGAATTTCACATTTAATGTGGTATCAAAATTATCAATGGCTTTCATAAGACCAATGCAGCCGATCTGAAACAGATCATCGACATTTTCATTCGTCCCTGAAAAACGCTGGATGATACTCAATACCAGTCTCAGATTTCCCTTGATAAACGTATCTCTTGCTTCTTTATCTCCCTTTTTTATCTTTTCAAATAATTCTGTTTTTTCCTCGTTCGTCAATAATGGTAACTGGGACGTATTTACCCCGCAAATCTCTACTTTATACATTGCCATGAGCGTTCTCCATTCTGCGATAGAATTTCTATGCAGCATACACTGCCGTGAGACACCGGTATGATCACACCGGCTATGTAAAGTAGGATTTGCGATTCCTTTTATTTTATACCTGTTCCAGGCGCATGATTTCTTTTTTTAGCCGCTTCATAATTTTCTTTTCCAGCCTCGAAATATATGACTGGGAAATGCCCAGCAGATCAGCAACCTCTTTCTGCGTTCTCTCCGCTCCGTCCTTTGTATTAAGACCAAACCTGAGTTCAATGATCATCCGCTCCCGCTCTCCCAGCTTTTCCAGTGCCAGCCGGAGAAGCTTCCGGTCAACCTCCTCCTCAAGGTTCTTGGAAATGACATTTTCATCTGTTCCCAAAATATCCGAAAGCAGCAGCTCATTGCCATCCCAGTCCACATTTAGTGGTTCATCAATAGACACCTCCATCTTGACCTTATTATTTCTCCTCAGATACATTAATATCTCATACTCAATGCACCGGGAGGCATACGTTGCAAGCTTGATATTTTTTAACGGATTAAAGGTGTTGATCGCCTTAATAAGACCAATGGTCCCGATCGAGATCAGATCCTCTACGCCGATCCCGGTATTATCAAACTTTTTGGCAATATAAACCACCAGTCTGAGATTATGCTCGATCAAGCGGCTCCGGGCCTTTTGATCCTCCTCCGTGCCTAAAAGACCAAGTATCTGACTTTCCTCTTCCCTGCTGAATGGAGCCGGCAGGATCTCTGCTCCTCCGATATAATGGATCTCTCCCCCTTTTTTCGGGAAAAACCATCCCCGCAGCTCCGGCATGATACGAAGCTGAAATTTATTTGGCATGCTTATCTTTATCATTTTTTCATCCTTTCTATTTTATTTTCTGCCATACATGATCAACTGTATTGCAGAATCTCCTGACAATCTTGGACTCACTGCCGCCAGAAATCCCCTATATTCTGAACCATCCTGCAGCTGTAACACCGGGATCCGGTATGCCGGCAGCATCCCATCTCCGCCAATGGATTGAAACGGGATCAAAAGCGGACGCTGTTCCTTTGTGATCTCCAGCTGATGAGCCAGCGGTTGGGAAATGATCATCACTCTCTCCCCGCTATAGGGACTCACAAGGCAGTTTCCCGTATCCAGCAAGACTCGTAAGGGATAGCGTTTTCCGTCGCTCATAACGATCACTCCATCCATTGTATTGGCTCGTCTGTCTCCCTGACGCAGATAACCTTCCGTAAACCAAAACACCGCCAATACACCTGCTGCCCCCGCAAACAGCATCCATATACCTGTAACTGCTTTTGTACCAAACCATTCCCGGCACAAAAGCAGTGATCCTCCGGTCAAAATGCTGACCTGCACAAAATACAGCATATCCTTTAACAGCTCTGATATCTGTCTTTCCCGAAAACACAGCTGCAGCATTTCAAGCGCTGACAACACTGCCAGTAAAAGAAATACTCCGGACATCCATTTCCTTCCGGTCATTCTCTCATACAACATTCCATGCCGCCTGAGATATCGCAGCCACACCACAAGTATCATGGTCATCTGTCCGCTTTCCAGTACAGATACCCATACCAGACGCCATTTTCCGAGATATTTCCGTCTTACAACAGCTGTCATTTTCAGCAAAAAAAGGTTCATTATGAAGTTCAAAAGCCAGAAGATGTCCCAATAAAACCGAATCGTCATCTGATCATCCTGTCATCTCCTTTCCGTTTCCTAAAAACAATTATATGCAAAGGTTTACGAAAAAAATGTCAAACAGAGGCGAAAGAAAAAAAAGTCGTGTCTGTCATCTCGACAAAACACGACTTTATCAGCCAATTTTATTTTATAATACGATCGATCATTTGACCGCCAGAGAAGTATTCTTCCAGCGAAGACTATTGCTATAGCTCAGCTTCACACCATCCCCGTTCTGAACCTCAACCACAAAGGTATTCGGAATCTGATCCGGCTCATATGCCTTCTCCTTATCCACCTTACGATCCGAACGCTCCGGAGCCTCATTTAGCATGAGATGATGCTCATCGATCCACCGGGATTCAATCTCTTTACCGTCAAAATAAACCTTACAGTACGGTGTAAAATTATCTCCCCGCACAATATACTCTCCATCCTTCAGAGATACAT
>CAKRHL010000091.1 GCA_934338765.1 uncultured Lachnospiraceae bacterium
CTGTCCAACTTCTCTCCCCCCGCTGCCATACTGTCTGCTGATAGTAATTACTTTATTCATATCAAGACCCCCTTTTGTTCCGCTCCAACCCGTTGCGGATTGCATAAAATGTTTTACATCTATTTTCAGTATACACCTTTTTGGTTATTTTCACAAGGATTTTAATATATTTTTATATTTTTTTGTGAAATATCTCTAATAATTTTATTGTAATTTGGGAATATTTTCTATACTACATTTTTATTTTGTTGGGTTTATTATCCAGAAACCGCTTTATAATTGTAATTGGATTTCCACTATTTTCCCAGAGATGAAAAAATGTATGTATGATTGTTTCTGTAACGAAACATCTCATACATACATCCTGTTAAATTTTATTCCGTTTTCCTTATAATAAATAATGACGTGTCGCAAATCCATAATCAAAATAATTGCACGATTATTTCTCTACTCTGCCGCAATGCTTGGAATCTGTACATCTGCGTCCACATCGGCACTGTAATCCACACCGTCGATCCGGAATCCAAAAATCTCATAGAACTCCTGCCAGTATCCCTCCAGATCAGTAACCTCCTCGAGATTGTCCTGATCGATCTTCTGCCAGATCTCAGCCACTGCCTCCTGTACCTTTGGCTCCATCTCCCAATCGTCCATACGGATCAGGCGGTTCTCATCCGTCACAACAGCTCCGCCATTGCAGAGACGGTCATGGATCATACGATACATCTGCTCAATACAGCCCTCCTGCACCTTCTGCTCCTTCATGACCTTAAACAGGATCGCCAGATAAAGAGGCACGATCGGAATCGCCGCACTGGACTGTGTTACCACTGCCTTATTCACAGAAACATATGCCTCAACCCCGTCAATCTCTGCCTGGATCTTGTCTGCTGAAGCATAAAGATCCTTCTTTGCCTGTCCGATAGAGCCTTCCTTGTAGATTGGATAGGTCAGCTCCGGTCCAATATAAGAATATGCCACGGTCTTTGCACCATCCGCAAGAACGCCAGCCTCCTTCAATGCTTTGATCCAGAGTATCCAGTCCTCACCCCCCATAACCTTGATGGTGTTCCGGATCTCCTCGTCTGTCGCCGGCTCAATTGTTGCTTCCATGAGCTGATTGTTTCTCAGATCAATGGTGCGATTGGTATAGGACTCTCCTGTGGTCTTGAGAACAGACTTGTAGGTCACTCCATCCGGTGCCGTTCTACGCGGTGCCGCAATACTGTAGATCACCATATCCACCTGACCAAGATCCTTTTTAATAGTCTCAATGGTCTGCTCCTTCATCTCTGCCGAATATGCATCTCCGTTCAGAGTCTTTGCATACAGACCGTCTGCTGTGGCGATCTCCTCAAATGCTGCCGTGTTGTACCATCCTGCCGTCGCGGTTCTCTTGCCCTTCGCCGGCTTATCAAAAATAATACCCAGTGTGTCCGCTCCGCAGGAATATGCTGCCGCAATACGGGAGGCAAGTCCATATCCCATGGAACAGCCGATCACCAGTACCTTTTTCGGTCCCTCCGTCTTTGGCTGTGCCTTTACATAATCAATCTGTGCCTGCACTGCTGCACGACATCCTGCCGGATGCGCAGTAGTACAAATAAACGCTTTTACCTTTGGTTCAATTACCATGAAATAATCCTCCATTCATTAAAGAAAAATCGCAGAACTCATAAGAATCCTGCGAATCGTTACAAGCAGGATACGGGAGTCGAACCCGCCTCCTCAGCTTGGGAAGCTGATATACTACCGATGTACTAATCCTGCACAGAAGCATCTAGCTGCTGCTCCTTTTTATTTTATACATTATGCCTGTGTTTGTCAAATAATGTTTCTACATTTTCTCGCTAGCCTCGCCATATCTCGTCTTTATTATATGCCGTTTTCAATGGATATCCTGCTGCCCTCCTTTGTCTTCTTTACCTTGATCTGCTGCGGGATATTCTCCATAAGCTCCTCTCTGTGGCTGATGATCCCCACCAGCTTATTGGCATCAGAAAGTCCCGTCAGGCACTCCAAAGCATTGTCCATGGATCTGCGATCCAGCGTTCCAAAACCTTCGTCCACAAACAGGGCATCCATCTGAATCCCTCCCAGGTTTGAGGACACCGTATCCGACAGTCCCAGTGCCAGACTGAGAGATGCCTTAAAACTTTCTCCTCCGGACAGATTTCCCACCGGCCGGCGGTGACCGGTATAATTATCAAGCACCTCCAGATCCAGAAAATTGTTACTTTTCTTTCCCACGGTATCCTGCCGGTAAAGCTCATACTGACCATCACTCATCGGAAGCAGACGACGGTTTGCCGCAGCAATGATCCCGTCAAACCCGGCCGCCTGAATATACTGCTCCAACGTGATCTTCCCGTTTCCGGTCATACCCTTTACCAGATTGTATAATGTCCGGCAGTGATCATATTCCTTCCCGGCCTTCTCCAGTGTTTCCTTCTGTGCTGCGATATTGTCATGCTTCTCCGTATTGATGCGGATCCGGTTTTCAACAGCATTGACATGCCTGCGCAGAAGCTCCACCCCATCTGCCTTCTCACGGCATATACCTTCCAACGTATCCATATCGATATATTCTTTTCCGTCGGCATCTTTCTGTGCCTGCTCCAGCTGGACCTGATTTGTTTTTACATCCTGCTCATATGTCCTTACAATTTCTTCTGTGTCCGAAATCGCGGACTCATCTGTCTTATAAGAAAGCATTTCTTCTACCGAAGTAAATTTCTGCTCCTTAACAGCAAGTTCCATTTTCTCTTTCCATTCTTTTTCGTCCGCCTGCTGATCCCGCTGTGTCTCCTGCTGTGTAGTCAGTGCTGACTGCAGTGATGTCACCTCGTCATCTGCCTGCTTTTTGGTCTGCTCTGCCTGTGTGATCGCATCTGTAATGTCTGCCACGGTCCGAAGCATTTTTTTCATTTCTGCTTCTGCCGTCTCCCAATTTTCAAACGGCAGCTCCTCCATGGTCTTTAAAGTAGCGGTTGTTTCCGATACAGCCGACATTGTCTTCTGTCTGTTCCGCGTCAGTTGCTCTCCGGCTTCCCTAAGCTGTTCCGTCTTCTCTCCCTGTGCTTTCTCCAGAGACTGCTGAAGCTTCTCCAGCTCCGTACAGGTTTTTGCCAGTGCCTCCTGTTTCTGCCGGTTTTCCTTATTCTTCTCCTTGACAATATCCTGCGCACCACAGAGCTGGCGCATCAATGCCTCTGTGTCTTCTTCCGGCTGAATATCCAGCAAAGGATTTTTCAGGCATTTCACAATCTGTTTCCAAAGCTGTTCCTCAGTGCCCTGCAACATTGTTTTGGCTTTTTCCGCCTCTGTATTGGCAGACTGCTTCTTTTGTTGAAGCTCCTCTTCTCTCTTTTGCAGCTTTTTGAATTCCTCCTCTGTAACAGACTGTTCCGGCAGCTTTGCCGGCTCCGGATGATGCGTGGAACCACATACCGGACATTTCTCTCCATCCTTCAGATTCTCTGCCAGAATCCCGGCGCGACAGTTTTCCAAAATCCTCTCTGCTTCTTCCCGCTGCTCATGCGCCTCATCATATTTCTGACGTGCTGCCAGAAACATGTCCTGTTTTTGGGACAGACTTTTCCGTGCCTCCTCCAGTCCCGGAAGCTGCTGTTCCACTATGTCCGCAATCTCGTTCTGAAGCCCGTCCAGCTTTTCGCCTTCATTCCGGGCCTGCGTCAGCTCCGCCGGTGCTTCCTTATCTGTATTGATCTGACCCTTCCATGTCCGGATCTGCCCTGCCAGTTCCTGCTCCTGCCACTTCAACGCAGCCTCATCCTGTTCCTGCTGTGTCTGCTCCTGCTGCAGCTTTGTCAATACTGACAGCAGCTGATCTCTCTGCTGATATTTGGCTTCCTGATCTTTGATCTTGTCCGCCCTCTTTTGCAGCTCCTCTGCTTCCGGGCGTTTCTGCTGCATCTTCTCCAGCTCTGCTTTGCACTGCTGCGCCTTCTCCCCGGCAGCCTCCAGCTTTTCGGTCTTTGACCTGATCTGCTCCCGGGTCTGGCAGATGTCCTGCTCCTTTGCCTTCCAGGAAGCATATACCGGATATACCTCTCTGGTCGCAGCTTTCTGCTGTGCAAGACGTTCTTTTATTGCTTTAATCTCCTCCCTGCGGTCTTCAAGCTCCTGATGCTTTCCCTGCAGACCCTTCCATCTGGCAATAAAATCATTATTTATTTTTGCCGTAGCCAGAGAGGCCTGACATTTCTTCAGCTCCTTTTCCGCCTCTGTTAATATTTCCTTTTCTTCTTTATATCTGATGGCGTCCGATGCATTGATCCGATCTAACAGCTCCAGCATCTCATCAATATTCCATGCACTGCCGGCCTCTCTCGCTCTTTCCTGCAGTTCGGAAAGCTCCTGCGCCAGACTACCTTTCTCTGCGGACTCCTCTTCCTTTTCAGCCACAGCATCCCCAAAATACTGGATAATACTGTTTTCTGCTGTATTCTTTATGCCAAGGCTGTGATTCATACGGTCCTTCAGCTTATATTCAATGTTCTTATAAGGATCCGTCATAAAAATAGTGCGGAGAATCTCTGTTCTCTGTTCCGTCTTTGCATTGAGCAGTTCCCAGAACTCTCCCTGCGCGATCATCGCGATCTGCTTAAACTGCTTATCGTTAATATGCAACAGATCCTCCACAGCGTTATTTACCTGCTTCACACCCTCGATGGGTGGCTGTCCCTGTTCCTGAAAAACTGCCCTTTCGTTTTCCGTGATCACGCCTGTGCCACGCTTTTTGGGTCTTTCGTAAGCCGGCTGACGTTTTACATGGTATTCCTTTCCCTGATGAGAAAAATAAAAATCCACGTAGCTTTCAACACCCTCCCCGGCATATTCACTTCTTAAGTTTTTCGTATCTCTATATGTTCCACTGGTGGTTCCGTAAAGAGCAAAGCATATCGCATCAAATATCGTAGTCTTTCCTGCACCGGTATCTCCGGAGATCAGAAAAAGCCCCTTCTCCTCAAATTGTCCGAAATCAATCTCCGGCATTTTTTCACCGTAAGGGCCAAACCCACTGATCAATAATTTAATCGGCTTCATCCATCACACCTGCCTCTCTTGCCACCATCCGCATAATATCCATCTCTTCCTCACTGATCTCACATCCATAAATCTTACTGTAAAAATCCGTGATCAGCTCCTCAAAGGATCTGTTTTCTGCAATTTTGGAAATATCAACCTGTTCCAGCTCCTTCGTATGGGAATTGTCATAATCAATCTTAACAGTATTGGGATAAATCTGCTGGAAAATCCCCATGGCATCATTTACGATATCTTCATCCGTCAGTGTTGCATAGATGAAATCCTCTGTGTCCGTTACATTTTCTTTTTTCAGAAGCTGCTTAAGCTCTCCTTTTATATGACGCATGTCCCGCACAGGCTTCAAAGGGATCAGCTCAATGGATGTCTTTCCCTTCTCCTCCATAGTGATCACAGGCACTGACTTGTCATTCGCCACCTCACTCAGGGAATATTTCAACGGAGATCCGGAATACCGCACCTCCTCCCTTCCTATTTTTTGAGGAGAATGAATATGACCCAGCGCCACATAATCAAAATCTTTAAAACAGTCGTAACCGATCTTTTCCACCAGACCGACACTCTGTACACCCACGCCCTCGGATCCACTGATCACAGGATCCTCCGAGCTTCCGGTCACAAACTGGTGGGCCACGATCACATTGCGCCGCGTTGCGTCAACCTGTGCCTGCTCCAAAACTGCTCTCACCGCATCATCATAATTTTCGATCTTTGCATCCGGCAGGAAATGCTTTACCTGAGACGCTTTTACAAAGGGAAGAAGATAAACGTCTATCTCTCCGTAATCATCCGTTACTGTTTTTTTATACAACGTTCCCTCGTATTTTGCTGAAATATAGATCCGGTTCTTTTCAAAAAGATCACTTCCATAATGCAGACGTTCATCCGAATCATGATTTCCACTGATCACAAATGTCATAATGCCTGCTTCCGCAAGGCTGCTTAGAAAATAGTCCAACAGCTTTGTCGCCGCTTCACTTGGAACCGCTCTGTCATATACGTCCCCTGCGATCAGTACCCCATCAATGGACTGATTTTTTACGATTTCCAATATCTGATCTAATATAAATTTCTGATCTCTGATCAGATCAAAGTCCCCCAAAGACTTTCCCAAATGCAGGTCTCCTAAATGCAAAAATTTCATACTCTTGTTTCTCCTTTTTTATCGTAAATTTAAAAACCCCTGTGGGAGTTATAAAACTCTCACAGGGGCACACATATGAAAGCGATGGTTTATTATTAACTTGCACTTATTGTCAGTTATTATCCCTCAATGGCTATGGTCTTTGTCTGCTCGACTGCAGGCTGTGGATCTTTCTTTGGAACAGAGATCTTCAGGATACCATCCTCAAACTTCGCTTTAATATCCTCCTCTGTCACATCCTCACCTACATAAAAGCTACGGCTGCAGCTTCCATAATATCTCTCACGGCGCAGGTACTTACCACTCTTCTCATCCTTTTCGCCGTCCTCAGATTTCTTCTCAGCACTGATGGTCATATAACCATCCTTAAGCTCGGCCTTTACATCTTCCTTCTTATAACCCGGCAGATCAATATCAAGCTCATAACCGTCATCTGTCTCTTTCACATCGGTCTTCATGGCACTTGGTGTCGGGTTTGCATAATGAATCACATTCATTGGTCTTGCGAAATCATCAAAAAAGTCATCAAATAAATTTTCTCCAAAAATACTAGGCATCAACATAAGTCATTCCTCCTTCAATCAAACCTTATTGAACTGTTCTTCTCAGAGCAAGTAGGATGAAGTCCCGGTCATTTCTGACTTCCTATTACCTCTTCCCTTGTTCTGTAGAATGTTATATCACTTTTATTAGCACTCGTCAAGAGAGAGTGCTAATAATTTTTGTGAAAATTTTGTGAACTCCTGTTGTGCCATTTTTTCTTTTATTTGATGCTCAATGTGATTGATGCTTTCCTGCCACTGCCGTCAGTAGCATATGCTGTAATCTTAACCTTTCCTTTTTTCTTTGCTTTCACCATCCCCTTATCATTTACAACTGCAATATCCGGTTTTGCCGACTTCCATAAAATATCTGTAGAAACCAGCTTCTTCCCTGGTGTTATCTTTGCTTTTAATTTTGTTTTTCCTCCTGCGCGAAGCTTCTTTTTTGATGCAATGATCTTTATTTTCTGAACGGCTTTTTTCTTTACACATACCGTGATCGTCTTTTTCAAGCCACTTTCTGCCAATACCGTGATCACTGCACTTCCGGCTTTCTTACCAGCCCGGATCAGACCGTTGCTGTCCACACTGACAACAGAAGCATCACTGCTCATAAAGACCAACTTCTGCGTTCCCGCCCCCTCCGGCAGGAATGTCACCTTCAACTGCATGCTCTTTCCCGCTGCCAACTGTATTTTTGACTTTGCCGGAAGATCCGTTACGTTTTTCACATCCACCGACAGCTCCATATCTGTCGCTGTCAATGCCGGTGAAGTCTGATCCGGTGCCTTCGTTGTCGAAACAGCCGGACTCTTTTCCGGTACTGTACCTGCGCCGGATGGCGTGCGGCCTGGTGTTACTGCGGCAGAATCTCCCGGGGTCTGTTTGGGCTCATCCCCCGGAGTGTCAGATGGTGTCTGCCCCGGCTCATCCGTCACGGTCACTTCCGGTGTCCGGTCCGGAGCTGCACTTGCGGAATTGTCCGGTGTCTGATCCGGTTTCTCATTCGGTGCTGCCGATGATGTCTGACCCGGTTTTGCACTGAAAGATACTTCCGCAGTCTGATCCGGAGCTGCGCTTACCGGTGTATCCGGAGACGCACTTGGAATCACTTCTATAATGATGTACTCTCCTTCAAACGCAACATCCTCCTGTACCGTATATTCTGCTCCAACAGCATATTCTTCTCCTGTGAGATTATCCTTATGCCATACAAGCCGGAATCCGGTCTTCGCTTTATCCGGCATAGTC
>CAKRHL010000092.1 GCA_934338765.1 uncultured Lachnospiraceae bacterium
AAATCCTGATCCGTGGGAACTCCCGGACTCAATACCGCCAGATCCAAAGTATCCATAACCTCCTCCGGCAGTTTTCCAATGATCAGATCATACCGGATAGAATCCGGTATTTTGGCACAGATCTGTTCCCTGTCCGCTTTTTCATTGCCTTCAAGCACTACCGGCTTTGCCCCCTTAGCCGCCAAAAGACGGATTGCTGCAACACCGCTCACTCCGGTTCCTACCACAAGAACTCTTTTCCCTGTAAAATCCATAATTGCCTCCTATCTCATCTGTACATCAATTTATAAGGCCGCCAATGCGATCAGACAAAACAATGCCGTCACGATTGAAAAAACTGCGACCACCTTTGTCTCCGACCATCCACTCTGCTCAAAATGATGATGGATCGGTGCCATTTTAAAGATTCTTTTTCCGTGGGTAATCTTGAAATATCCTACCTGAAGGATCACCGATAATACTTCCACCAGATAGATCACTCCCACGATCAGTATATACAGCGGCATTTTGAGCAAAAGCGCCGTCGATGCCACAAATCCTCCCAGTGCCAGAGAGCCTGTGTCTCCCATAAATACACTGGCCGGATATACATTAAATATCAAAAAGCCCATCAATGCCCCTGCCACAGCAGCGCATACCGGAGCAGCCGTACTCCCCGTTCCGATCGCAACAACCGTAAAAAACACTGCGACCAGCAGAGTCACGCCGGATGCAAGACCATCCAGTCCGTCCGTAAAGTTTGTTCCGTTGACAGTCCCTACCATGACAAAAAACAAAAACGGAAGAAACAGCTCCGCCGGAAGACTGATATATGTCCCCGATATGATCCCTCCGGTAAACGGAAGCAGCATCTGCATCTCATAATGCAGCTGCTCTGTATAATAATAGGCAAATACCACGGTGACTCCAAGCTGCAATACCAGTTTCTGCCACGCCCTAAGTCCCAGAGAACGTCTCATGACCACCTTGATATAATCATCCAGAAAGCCGATCAGGCCAAAGCCTACCGTTGCAAACAATATCGGTAAGATCTCCGGATAATCCTGCAGATACCATGACGATGTCACTACCACAGAAATTAATATGATCAAGCCTCCCATTGTAGGCGTCCCTGCTTTTTTTAAGTGACTCCGCGGCCCATCCTCCCTGACATATTGTCCGAATTTGAGCCGTTTCAAAAACGGTATCACCACCGGACAAAGTACAATACTAATGGAAAATGAAAGCAGCACCGGTATTATGGTATCGAAGTAATCCATGGCTATTCCTCCTCCTGCTTATTTCGGATTCTTTCGGTACCTTTACCCCTCCCGGGACGCTTCTCATTCGTAATGAATATTGTAATCCAATCCTTGCCAGAAATCAACCCGGCTCTGCTGTCGATATTTCTCCTCTTTCGACACCCAGATATGGAAGTGCATTGTCCAGTAATTCAGAAATCACCGGCGCAGCGATCGTTCCGCCATAATATATCCCCTGAGGTTCATCGATCAGAACAAGTGCCGCCACAACCGGATTGTCTGCCGGTGCAAATCCCATACAGGAGGCAATATATTTATTGCTACGGCGAGGAAGCTTTTCGGAGGTTCCTGTCTTTGCTCCAACCTGATATCCCTCCACAAATGCTTTTTTTCCGGATCCCTCCGACACAACAGACTCCAGGATCATCCGCATTGTTTCAGAGGTTTTCCCGGATATTACATTCTCCTGCACCGGATAAGTGAGTCGTTTTACTGCCGTCCCATCGCTGCTTTCCAGCTTCACACCAAAATGCGGTGTGATCTGTGTACCACCGTTGATGATCATACTGACCGAAGACAGCAGCCTTACCGGTGTCAGCTGAAACGACTGTCCAAAGGACATCGTAGCAAGCTCCATCGCCCCCACATTTTCCTTCTGATGCATGATCGCGGACGCTTCTCCCGGCACATCGATTCCTGTTTTACTCAGTATCCCCAGCTGCTGCAGATAACGAAACATATTATCTACCCCCAGCCTGGCTCCCACCTCCATAAATACCGGATTGCAGGAGTTCTGCACTCCCTGCACAAAAGTTTCCGAACCATGGCCAGTGGTTTTGTGGCATCGTATCCTGCGGTCCTCCACAATCTTAAAGCCCGGACAATAAAATGTATCCTCCAGCTTTACCACACCTGCTTCCAGCGCAGAGGTGGCCGTGATCACCTTAAAAGTAGAACCCGGCTCATAGGTATCGCTGACACAGGCATTCCTCCACATCCCATTAAGTGCTTCCTGCTTTTTCTTAGCGGACATGTTTTTCCCTGCGGATGTGTTCAGCGTGTAAGGATCATTCAGATCAAACTCCGGCACATTGACCATTGCATAGATCTCTCCGTTTTGCGGATTCATCATAACGATCCGGACGCTTTTGGCTTTCTTCGCTTTCATTACCTTTTTCGCCGCCTGCTGGGCAAAGGTTTGTATGTTCACATCCAGACTGCTGTATAAATTGGTTCCCGCAACCGGTTCTATCCGTTCTTCTGCTTTTCCATCAATCTCCAGCCCTCTGGCAGTGGTCATTGTCAGGATACTTCCATCCTGTCCCTGCAGATATTTGTCATAGGCAACCTCCATCCCGATAATCCCCTGATTATCCGCCCCGGTAAAGCCTATTACCCTGGAGGCAAACTCCGAATACGGATAATACCTTTTGTAATCCTCGTCCACCATGACTCCTGCCAGCTCCATATCCCGGATCTGATCGGATATCTCCTTATCTACATTGGATTTGATCTTTTCAATGGAGGAAACCTTTTCTACTCTTTTTCGTACCTTCTCCTCCGGCAGCTCCAACAGATCAGACAGTACACGGATCACCTTTTCCGGATCCTGAATCTGGTTGTGAATGACCGAAATTGTGGATACCGGCTTGTTTGATGCGATCTCCACGCCGTTTCTGTCATAAATGATCCCTCTTGCCGCTTTGACTGTCCTTTGTCTCTGATGTACCGCCTTGGCCTTTTCTCCATAATAGTCTGCCCTGTTTACCATCAAATATAACAATCTGCCGGCAAGCCCTATCATGCAAAGTACTATCATACCGTAAACAAACAACAGCTTTTGTCTCTGATTTGTCCTGCTTTGCTTCAGATAGTCCGTCATCCACCGGATCACTCCGTTTCATCTGACATTCCTTAATATCTATTAGCAAAACCTCTTAATTATTCATTCCGGTATCACCTTCTTCATTGTCAGCCGCCTTTTGGGCAACTCCATAGCTGCTATCCGAATAACCGCCATCCGGTGCTTCCTGATCCAGATTGCTTTTTGCGGTAGACGGAAGCTTCAGCTTACTTGCTTTTGTAATATCCGCCTTCTTGCCGGAAGGATAGATTTCTAGCATTGGCAGAATATCCTTCATCAGACTGCTGGCAAACTCTGTTGCATAAGTACTGTGCGCCTGATCCTCCACATCAGGCTCATCAATAACCACATAAACCACCAACTGTGGGTTATTTGCCGGCACACAGCCAATAAAGGATACCAGATATTTACCCTGGCCACGGGGAATCTTCTCTGCTGTACCTGTTTTACCTGCCACCTTGTAGCCCTTTACCGATGCGGGATTCGCCGTTCCTTCCTCTACCGTAGCCAAAAGGAACTTTCTGAGAAGACGGCTTGTCTTTTCCGTGATCACCTTGCTCTCTACCGCATCGTCCTCTGACTGGATCACTGCCCCTGATTCACTGGACACTTCCTCAACCACATGAGGCCGGTAATAATTACCCCCATTGACAATGGCAGAAAACGCAGCCGCCATCTGTACCATAGTCACCGTCTGGCTCTGTCCGAAACTGGAGGTCGCCAGCTGTGTGGAATGCATGGTATCATTATTAAACACAGTACCTGTCGCCTCACCCGGCAGGTCGATTCCTGTCTTTCTGCCAAGACCAAAGGCATCCATATAATCGAGGAATTTCTCTTTTCCAAGCTTGGCACTGATCTGCATCATGACATCATTGCAGGATACCATTAATGCCTGTCCCAGCGACAATGCTCCGTGACCGCCATACCTGTTTGCCACACATTTGATATATCTGTCTGCCACCTGCTGTCCACCATCACAGACATAGGTGCTGTTTGCACTTGCCTTCCCCTCATCAAGGCAGGCAGCGATCGTAATCGGCTTAAAGGTAGATCCCGGCTCATAGGAGTCGCTGATACAATAATTTCTCCACAGCTCATTTAATGCCGTAAGCTGCTCCTCCTCCGACATCGCATTGATCTCATCCTGTGTATATGCCACGGACAGATCTCTCGGATTGTTCAGATCATACATAGAATTGGAACCCATGGCCACAATGCCGCCTGTATTGGGATCCATCAGAAGACATGCGACTTTTTTGGCTCCCATATTCTTCATGAATTTCTGGATATGCTGCTCCATAATACCCTGTACATTCACGTCAATGGTTGATCTGACCGAATAACCATTGGTCGCTGCCTTGATGGTCTTGACCAGATTCAGCTCGGAATCATAATACCCAAACTGACGTCCATTGGTCCCATTCAGCATATCGTTGTAGGTATTTTCGATCCCCCAGGTTCCCGTGTTGGTATCTGTACAAAAACCGATCACATCACATGCCACTGTGGAATACGGGTACTCTCTCTTATATTCCTCTTCAAAATGGATCCCCCGGATATTCTCATCCTTATCCTGAAGCTTCTCCATTTTTGTAACATATTCCTTATCCAGTTCCTTGTAATCCTTCATCAGATAATATCTTGATGTGGGATTCTCCTTGAGGATCTTGTCCACATCACTGCCGGATATGCCAAATACATTTTCCAGCGCATCCTTCGTAGGCTGTATATATTTCTTTTCCTTGCATATAGCTGCCGGATCCAGAAACAGATTATATACCTTCACACTGGTAGCAAGCTTATTACCGTTGGTATCAACAATATCCCCTCTCTTGTACGGGATCGCATTACTGGTATGACTCTGCTGTGCCAGCATCCTCTTGGTATAATTGTCTCCCTTGACCTTGTTTAAATGAATGATCTGTGCTGTCAGGCCAATGCACCCTAAAATAACAAAACCAAACACAACAACGACGCGTACACGCATCGAACGGGTGCTTGGTTTATTTTTATAACGTGTATCTTTTACTCTTTTTCTTCTCTTTGCCATTACAAATCCCTGTCCTTATTTCCCGGAGGACTATTTGGAGTTCCCGGGAATATCTCCATATTGCTTCACCATATCGCTTTTTTTATTATCGTATGTATATACCTGATTGTCAACCGGCTGGATCATTCCCAGCTCTCCTGTTGCAATCTCATATACCTGCGAAAGATCTACGGAATCCATAATTTTCTGATAAGTGTCCTCATTTTCCTGTTTTGTCTCTGTAATCTCGGACTGGAGACTGATCACCTCATTTTTCATCTGCGTGATCCCTGACTGTACCCTGAGATACATAAATGCAGCCACAAGCACAACAACAGCCGCTGCTGTCAGAAACAAAAAGGACGTCAGCTCCATAGAGGCAGGAAGTGCTACCGGTTTCTGCTGCGGATATACCTTTGTCCTTCTCCGGCGCACCGGACGGGTCTTTCTCTCCGGTACCTCCTCCAGCTGATGCGCCAGATTATCATACACATATCCATTTCTTTCCTGTCTGTAGCCCGTACTCTTTCTACGTTCATTGTAATATGAACGACCGGTACGATCATAGCTTCGATAATTTGGTGATACTGCCATAATTTGTCACGCCTCCCTGCTTCCTTTTGCTGCCGTGCCCCTATGACGCGGCGAATATCGCATCACAGATTACTCTGTGTAATATTCTGACGGTGCCCGTAATCCGCACCGCCGACCTTATTCAACAAACTGCGAATCCCCCAATCCGCAAGAATTTGTCGTGCCGGACTATCCGGCCTATATATGTTCAAACACCCTGAGCTTCGCACTTTTGGAACGGGAATTTTCCTCCAATTCCCTTTCTGATGGAAGTACAGGTTTTCTCGTAAGCACTTTTCCTTTGGACTTTTTGCCGCAGACACATACCGGAAAATCCGGCGGACAGGTACATGGATCCTGCGCGGTCCGAAATGCATTTTTTACGATGCGGTCCTCCAGAGAATGGAACGTAATAATGCAAAAACGTCCTCCCGGTGCCAGTAGGTCGATCATCTCACTGATGTGATCCTCCAGTACCGTCAGCTCTCTGTTAACCTCGATACGTATTGCCTGAAATGTCCTTTTTGCAGGATGACCGCCCTGTTTCTTAAACTTCATGGGAATCGACTGATCTACGATCTCTGCCAGTCTGCCGGTGGTGAGCACCGGTTCCTTCTGACGTTCCTGCACAATATGTTTTGCAATATTTTTTGCAAATTTATCTTCTCCATACTTGCGGATCACCTGAAATAATTCGCTTTCTGTGTACTCATTTACTACAGTAGCAGCCGTCACTTCCTGACGGTTGTCCATCCGCATGTCAAGTGGCGCATCTTCCCGATAGGAAAAACCTCTCTCTGCCGAGTCCAGCTGATAGGAGGATACTCCCAGATCCAATGTAATACCATTGACCTTCTCAATACCGAGATCATGAAGCACATCCTTCATCGCCTCGTAGTTACTCCGGACAATGGTAACCTGATCCTTAAAATCAGCCAGTCTCTTTGTCGCCGCCGCAATAGCATCCTCATCCTGATCGATCCCGATCATTCTGCCACCCTGTCCCAGTCTGCGGCATACCTCATAGGCATGTCCGGCTCCTCCCAGAGTGCCATCCACATAAATTCCATCCGGCTGCACATTCAAAGAATCAATAACTTCCTGTAACAGCACTGACTTGTGAGCAAATTCCATATCCTCTGTCTCCTTCCGGCTGCGAAACCTTTACTCCTTACCGGTTTTACAGCGAAATACCAAGGGCATCCATTGCCTCTTCCATAGACATCTCATTACCCATTGTCTGCGCTTCAAAGGTCTCCTTGTCCCAGATCTCCACACGGTTGATCATTCCGACAAAAACAAGGTCCTTTTCCAGTCTGGCACTTTTTCGAAGTTTTGCGGGGATCAGTATCCTACCCTGCTTGTCCAGTGTCAGCTCTGATGCCGATGCCATCAACTGTCTCTGGATCAAGCGGCTCTGCTGATTGGACGGCAGACTCTGCAGTTTCCGTGCCAGCTCTTCCCAGTCACTCTGTGGATATAAATACAGGCATCCGTCCACGCCCCAGGTAACATAAAATACGTCGCCCAGTTCCTCGCGGTACTTTGCCGGTACGATAGCTCTGCCCTTTGCGTCGATCGAATGTTCATACTGACCCATGAACATAGCTATCACCACCTCTCCACATTTTGGGTTTCTTCTGACACTTTCCCCCACTTCTCACCACTTTCAAATCTATTTTAACTGTTTTTTGGGAATTTATCAAGACTTTTTCTATAATTTATTAATTTTTTTGTCACACTTGTGTCACAATTTACGACATATCTTTGGGAATACGCCCCACTTGAAGGCAGGTACACGGTGGCACGTTCCTCAAACACTGCGATAGCAGAGTATATAGATTTTCAACTATGGGATAATTTGAACAAAATAAAAATGGTTGCCCTCTACAGTGTTCTTTGTAAAGGGCAACCGTTTTTTTCATTTCTATTAGTATTGTGTATTTAATATATTCTGTTTTTAAGCTTCCGGCTTCTCGATTCCGAAGTGGCGGTATGCCAGATCAGACGCCATCCGCCCTCTCGGTGTTCGCAGGATCAGACCATTCTGTACCAGATATGGCTCATACACGTCCTCCAGAGTTCCGGCATCTTCTCCAATAGAGACTGCAAGAGTCTCCAGTCCCACCGGCCCTCCACCAAAATGATGGATCATGGTTTCAATGATCTGACGATCTGTGTTATCCAGTCCCAATTTGTCTACTTCCAGAAGATCCAGTGCAAAGTCCGTTACTTTCTTGTCAATCCTGC
>CAKRHL010000093.1 GCA_934338765.1 uncultured Lachnospiraceae bacterium
CTTTTCATCCCAGTACCTCCTAACTTTTCTAACAATCTTCAACTGTCAGGCACATAAATACTGTTACCGGGGCTTTGACTTAAGTATTTTACACGCCACATTAGACTATTATATTATGTTTTTATGAGCTTGTCAAGACAAAATCTTCGTCAATCTTCCAGTCGATTTCCCCCGTCTATGAACCTCTTCAATTTAGATGTCTTCCTACAATCTCATCCTCTTAGATGGATTCCAGCCTCTTTCTACCAATCACTGATCCTCCAGCTTTCGTACCGATGCACCCGTCACCAGCTTACTCGCTACAATGGATGGGGGCGATAATTTGGTTTTATGTCCCTCGATCAGTTTGATCAGCTGCTCCGCCGCTTTCATGCCAATGCGCTCCGTATCCTGACGAACTGTGGTCAGACGGGGTTGAAGCTGGCTGGCAATAAAGATGTCATCATATCCCGCTACCGATATATCCTCCGGTATTTTTAATCCCATAGACTCGATCGCAGCAATGCCTCCAACCGCCGAATAGTCATCGGAATAAATAATGCAGGTCGGTTTGTCTTCCCGCTTTAAAAGCTCTCTGGTATACTCTGCTGCCTTTTTGAGATTTCTGTATTCTGACGGAAGTATCCAGCTCTCCGGCATTTCAATGTCATGCTCTTCCATCGTATCCTTCAGTCCTTTGATACGGATATCTGTAACGACAGATGTGGAATCTCCGGTAATATATGCAATCTTTTTATGACCCATGGAAATGATATATTCGACTAATTGTCTCATGCCTACCGCATTATCAGATATTACCGACAGGCATTGCGGAAATTCAAAATCAATGGTTACAACAGGAATATCACTCTCTACCAGCTCTCTGACCTCAGGATTATAAAAGTCAATACAGGCGATCATCACACCATCAAGTCCCCGATAGCGGCAATGCTCCAGATATGTCTTACTTTTTTTATGTTTTTTGTTGCTGTTAATAAAGGTGATATCATATCCTTTACTCTCGGCAGTTACCTTAAAGCTATTCAGAATATTGGCAAAGTAATCATGGGTCAGACCACTCGCCGCCTCATCAATAAACAGTACACCAATATTAAAGCTTTTGTTCATGCGAATCGCCCTGGCATAATACTGCGGAAAATATCCCTGCTCCTTCGCTACTTCTTTGATATGTTTTTTGGTTTCTTCCCCAATGTCTTTTTTGTCGTTTAGCGCTTTGCTGACTGTGGCAACTGACACGCCACAAATTTTTGCAATGTCCTTAATCGATGCCATCTGCCCCTCCATTTCTCCCGAAGGCTATTACAACGATAATGAGTTCTTTATTGTACTCATCCCGTATTTTCTTTTCTCCTGTTATCTTATCATACCCTTTTGATCGACACAATGATTTCTATAAATTAAAGTTACCCGCTCTGACATCAAAACCAGACTAGAATACCTCTTCACCAACTTCAACATCCTCTAACGAATCCTCTAAAACAACGCCATCCTTTTTGATCGCACCCCGAAACGCCTGCGTGCCAATCTTCTTGATGCTTCCGCCACAACCAAATTTTTTTAATCTGTGGCACTCATAAAAAGCCTGCGCATCAATCAGATTAATATTTCCTTTGACTTCAAAACTCCTACAATACCAGTTGTTCATAAACACGCCGCTTCCGATGATCGTAAGATCACCGGATACCGTTACTTTCTTTAACTTTGTATTTCTAAAAGCATTACGTGTAATGACTTTCACATTTTTATCCAATGTCAGCGTGGATTTTTGATAATCTTTTGTCACGCCATACACAGTCCTGCCGTCTCCGCTGTAGATTACATTTTCCCGAACTTTATAGTTTTTATTTTCCACCGGGATCTGAATATCAAAGCAGTCCGTTGACTTTTCTCCCGGCAGTAAAAATCCATTTTTATCACAGTAGTTAACAGGGTTGATCTGTCCCGCATAACCTGTTCCAAGTGTGATCTTTTTCAGACAGAAGCACTTACAAAAAGTGCTGTAACCCGTATATTTTAATGAATCCGGAAATTGAATCTCTTTTAGATTCGTACCGGCAAAGGTACCTAACATGGCAAATTCTTTCAAATACTTTGCGGATCCTTCCGGCTCACTCACGAGGTCTTTTTCATCATTTATAACATCTTCGTCCCCTTCATCAGAGACTTCTCCTGCATCAGCCGGTGCGGCAACGTCATAATAAGACAGCTTTGCTTTTACTCCGTCAAAGTCACGCAATTTTTTCACTTTCACTGCCTGTGCCAAATTAATACCGCTAAGCTTACTGTCACCGTAAAACGCCCCTGCACCGATATCTGTAATTCCTGTCGGCAATACGACTTTCTTCAAGAAAGGATTGCGCGAAAATGCAAGTGCTTTCACTTTGGTCACAGACTCCGGTATACAATATGTCTGTTCTTTCTTTTCAGCTGGATAATACACAAGTGTTTTTTTATCCTTAGTAAAAAGTACATTGTTTTCTGTCATATAATAAGGGTTCCTGCTGTCTACCGTTATCGTTAAGTTTTCTTGGAAAGTATCTGACGCATCCGTAGTGCCAAGTCCCCAAAATGCACCACCTTCGATATAACGTACATTGCGTGGCAGATGGATCTTTCGGATATACACTGCATCTTGTGTCGGTGCAAATGTATTTACATTAATCCTTTCCAGAGAATCCGGTAGAGAAAGCTTAATTTCCCTGGCATCGTCGTCCTTGAAAACATTTCCAAACAGGTTACCCGCCTCTAATGCAGTAATTCCTTCTTCGATCTTAATCTTTTTTACAGTGCAGGTTATTCTTTCCTCGACTTCATATGGCTCTGCAAGTCCCTCGATCTTTTGTTTCGAAGTGTCCGAATCAACAACACGATCCACCGTACCGGAACCACAGATCGTCAACACCTTCGTCCCCGTACTGTATGACCATTCCGCATGATCCCCGCATTTACCCGAAATCGTCCGTGGCTCATCATCCATGGAAGCATAATACGGGAACGGTGTACCGGTTGGCGTTGCCTGTGCTTCCCGAGTCTGCTTCATTGATGTTGAGTCAGCCAATTTTTGTGTGCAGCCGGAAAGCCCTGCAAGCACCGGTACGACCAGCAGACAGACAGCTGCTTTTCTCGTTAATGTTACCCATGTTTGTTTCATAATATCCTCCATTCCGGATTTCGCCAATATTATCTCCCGGGCAGGTATATCAGACAAAGATATGCCCACCGTATCATCATGCCCGTAACGATCAACCCATATTGCAGAATGATATCAAAAAGTTTTCTTTTCATTTTCGGATTCTTTTCCTGTTTATCTACTTCTATCATATCCACTTTCGGAGAAAGAAAGCGTATAAGCCTTGTATATGCAGCCAGAAGCAAAAGCCATATAATAAATAATCCAAATCCGGCCAGCTGCCATAGCAGTGTTCCTGATATCTCATTTCCGGTTGTATGTACTCTGTTTCCGGTAAGATTTCCCAGAGCAATATATAAATAATCTATAGAAACATACCCCCAGATCAAACTGATCACTGACAAAAGAAGTCTCTTCCACCACTTCATATAAATTCCTCCGATTTCCTGCTGATCTTCATCTCAAACGGTTTCATCCAATATGTTTTTGAATCAATGCATACTTTTTGTTCTTTATTCGTATTATTAAATACGAATCTCCACAATTTTTCGTCTTTCTGCCTGTATGTAACCTCTACTCCCAATGGGAGATTATCATAATAGAATATTTTCTTTTCCGATGCCATGCATTTTGCCAATGAAATATAGAACATTCTATCACATACTGTTCCTATATAATATACCATTCCTGCTCCGTAGCAGTTTCTTGTCACAGCTGCGCTGCCTGAATAATAACGATCTCCATACTCCGCAAGCACCTGTGCCGTTTCTGCTTCAAGTACATCACACCATTGGCGGTACACGGCATTCTCCCGGGGCAGCTTTTCATCAGCCTCTCCTCCCTGATAATACCGGCAGCTTTTTTTATAATTTTCCCGCAGCATATCATCTATCAGTTTCAGCTGTCCCAAATATGACCCAGGTGTATCATACTCCCGCACCCTCGCCCCAACCAGTTCCCTATATATTCCCGGAAGCGGCTGCATGACACATTTGTTATACGAATCCTTCACGCCGGAACGATTCGTCAGAAGAACCGTTCCTCCCTGTGCAGCAAATTCACGTAATGCTTTCTCTGTCTCCTCGTGATCGATCAGCATCGTTGGCGCAAGTATGATCTCATACTCCGATAAATCTGCGGATTCGTCAATGATATCAACTCCTACACCGATCGATGTAAATCCATCATGAAGACTTTTGAGCTGCTCAAGATAATACATTCCCTCCGCCTGATGCTGCAGCTTAAACCCATATTCATTATCTGAACTGTATAACAGTGCCACAGAATTCTTCACATAGGATCCATCCATTTCCTGCAATCCATCAACGATCCGGCAAAGCTCCCGAAACTCCTCATATCGTCTGCCGGGTACATTGCTGTGATCCAGTATCCCATGCCAGTACATTTCTGCACCGGCCACCGCCGTACGCCACCGGAAATGAACGACCGTATCGGCTCCATGTGCGATCGCCTGCAGAGCATATCCCTTGATCATACCGGGTTCCGGAGAAGGTGACATAGGCATCCAGCTTCCTACTGCACCACTGAGCTGTTCCATGATCCAAAAATTCTGCTGTTTGATCCCTCTCATCAGATCCAGATGAAATGCATGAGAATATAACTCCTCCGGACTCTCCGGGATCACTGTCGTCGGATAATTATCGTAAGACACAATGTCCAGATTTTGGAACAGGTCATAAAAATCCGGCATATTTTCGCACAGCCAGCTATTTGTCGTGATCCATGCATCCGGGTCCAGAGAATGGATCAATGTCCGCTGGAACTCAAGATACGCCACCGTGCTTTCCGAAGCATACCGGTTATAATCCAGTGTTAATGATGGATTCTGCCACTTAATAAAATCGCCCATCGGCGGCTTTACCTGAGAAAAGGAGGAATATTCCCCACTCCAGACAGAATTCCCATAAGCGGTATTGACCTCCTGTACATTTCTGTATTTTCTCCGCATCCAGTTCTGAAAGGATTCCTGACATACTTCACAACGGCAATGATTCGCTTCCAGTTCATTATCAATCTGATAACCGATCACGGCAGGATTGTCCCGGTACCGGGTCACCAGCTGTCTTATGATCCGCTCACAAAGTGTCCTATAAACAGGACTGTTCATACAGCGATGTCCACGGATCCCGATAGAAATCCTGCGTCCGTCCGTCCCAGTCTGTATGATCTCCGGATACTTTTCAAACGCCCACAGAGGCGGGGTGCATGTCGGTGTGCATAAAACTACCTGTATCTGTCTGTCCGCAAAAACGGACACAGCACGATCCAGCCATTCAAGGTCGTAAACGCCCTCCTCCGGTTCCATCCGGCTCCAGGCAAACTCTGCCATGCGCACCACTTTTACTCCACATTCCTTCATACGGTCGGCATCCTGCTCCCACATCTGTTCCGGCCACTGCTCCGGGTAATAGTCTACACCTATCTGAATGCTCATACACGCCTCCTCTTTTATTCATTCCCAACTGTGTCAAACTCTCTCTGTACCGTTTAATCGTTTAACTGCTTCTTGATCTCCAACATCTGATCACGTAAGTTTGCTGCCAGCTCAAAGTTTAATTCTGCTGCTGCCGTATTCATCTTTTTCTTAATCTTGTCCACAAGCTGTTCCAGCTCCTTGCGGCTCATAGACTCAATATCCTTCTGGATATCACCTGCTTCTGTTTCCTCCACCTTCTTGGAAATACGGATCAGATCCCGTACTGCCTTTTTGATCGTCTGTGGTGTAATGCCATGCTCTTCATTATATCTCTGCTGTATGCTCCGGCGCCGGTTTGTCTCATCAATCGCATTTCTCATGGAATCCGTCATCATATCGGCATACATAATAACATGTCCCTCGGCATTTCTGGCGGCACGTCCGATGATCTGAACCAGTGCGATCTCAGAACGTAAGAAGCCCTCCTTGTCCGCATCCAGTATGGCAACCAATGCGATCTCCGGGATATCCAGGCCTTCCCGCAGCAGATTAATTCCCACCAGTACATCAAAAACATCCATACGCATGTCACGGATAATCTCAGACCGCTCCAGAGTATCAATGTCAGAGTGAAGATACTTCACCCGGATCCCTGCTTCCCGCAGATAATCCGTCAGGTCCTCCGCCATCCGCTTTGTCAGTGTATTGACCATCACCTTATTGCCGGCAGCAATGGTGCGGTTTACCTCTCCCAGCAGATCGTCAATCTGCCCCTCCACCGGACGCACATCAATCTCCGGATCCAAAAGGCCGGTGGGACGTATGATCTGCTCCACTCTTGCAAGCTCATGCTCCGTCTCATAGATATTCGGCGTTGCAGAGACAAACATCATCTGATTAATATGCTGCTCAAACTCCTCAAAATTCAGCGGACGGTTATCCAAAGCTGACGGAAGACGGAAACCATAATCCACCAATGTCTTTTTGCGGGACCGGTCCCCGGCATACATGCCCCGGATCTGCGGAATCGTCATATGGGACTCATCCACCATAATAATAAAATCGTCCGGGAAATAATCTAAAAGCGTGTGCGGAGGCTCTCCCTCCTTCAAACCGGAAAGATGTCTGGAGTAATTCTCAATTCCGGAACAAAATCCTGTCTCCCTCATCATTTCAATATCAAAATTGGTCCGTTCGGAAATCCGCTGTGCCTCCAAAAGCTTGTCCTCGGAGCGGAAATATCGGACACGATCCTCCAGCTCTGCCTCAATATCGCGGATGGCCCGTTCCATAGCGTCCTTATCTACCACATAATGCGATGCCGGAAATACTACCATATGCTCCAGCTCCGATAATACCTCCCCTGTCAGAACATCAATCTCCGTAATCCGGTCAACCTCATCTCCAAAAAACTCCACACGGATCGCGCGCTCTGACTCTGAAACCGGGAACACCTCCAGCACATCCCCGCGAACCCGGAACGTACCACGCTGAAAATCCATATCGTTTCTCGTATACTGCATGTCGATCAGCCTGCGAATGACCTCATCCCTGTCCTTCATCATACCCGGACGCAGGGATACTGTCATATTCTGGTAATCAATAGGACTACCCAGACCATAAATACAGGATACACTGGCAACGATCACCACATCCCGCCGCTCTGTCAGTGCAGCCGTAGCGGAATGGCGAAGCTTATCGATCTCATCATTAATAGAGGAGTCCTTCTCAATATAGGTATCCGAAGATGGAACATATGCCTCCGGTTGATAGTAATCATAATAGGATACAAAATACTCCACCGCATTCTCCGGAAAGAATTCCTTGAACTCGCCGTAGAGCTGCGCCGCCAAGGTCTTATTGTGCGCAATGACCAAAGTCGGTTTGTTAAGCTTTGCAATAACATTTGCCATAGTAAAGGTCTTGCCGGAGCCGGTAACACCTAGCAAAGTCTGAAACTGGTCGCCCTCCTCAAAACCCCTGACCAGAGCATCGATCGCCTCCGGCTGGTCACCGGTGGGCTGATATTCGCTGTGTAATATAAAATGATCCATGATTGTCTGAACACCTCCAAATAAGAGAATTACCGGAAACTACAGGGAACATATCCGGTACTCTCTCCGATTTGTGTCTTTTTACTTTATAATAAGACAGGGAACAAATCTCTCCCTGATAGCGATTCATTCCCTATGTATCTTTCATCATTCATAAAATCAGTATATCACAAATTCGCAACGCAAGGGAGCTTGTTCACTTGCGCAGAATTTGTGAACGACAAAATCTTAAAGCGCAAC
>CAKRHL010000094.1 GCA_934338765.1 uncultured Lachnospiraceae bacterium
CTCCAAAAGGATGATGATTCTGTTTCTACGATTGGAGATAAAGTTGTAGTAACCCGTGAAATCTCCGGGACAGACTGGGTTCTGGTATCCTATGTGCCAAAGTCACTGATCACTTCTGAAGTGGACAATCTGCGGAATACTCTGATCGTGGTAGCAGTAATCTGTCTGTTGATCTTTGTATTGGTTAATACCCTGAGCGTATCTCTTACGGTGAAGCCATTGAAGGTACTCAGCCGGAAGATCAAGGCGATGTCTGATGGGGATTTTACGATCCGGATTGAGGCGAAAGGATCTGATGAGATTGCAGAGATCCAGCGCAGTGTGAAAGCATTTACAGAGAGTATGCGGGAAATGATCTGCGATATCAATAATGTGACGAATGATATTCAGAATCAGGCAGATAACAGCAGCGTGGTTTCTGTGAGTATGCAGGATGCATCCAATTCCCAGGCAACGTCAATGACGTCTCTCAGCGAGACGGTAGATCAGATTTCGGATTCTATCAATGAAATTGCGGAAAGTGCTACGAATCTCAGCGGCGTTGTGGCAGACACCACCAGTGACAGTGAGAAGGTCAAGGAGCAGATAAATGCGACAGTGGACATTTCACGCAAAGGCCGCAGCGATATGGAACAGGTACAGAATGCCATGGAGGAGATCAGGAGATCTATTACACAGCTTGTGGAAGCCATCAGCAAGGTGGGAGAAGCTTCCAAAGAGATTACCGGTATTACCGGGCTGATCGCCAATATTTCCGAAGAGACTTCTCTGTTATCTCTCAATGCTTCCATTGAAGCGGCAAGGGCCGGCGAAGCAGGCAGAGGCTTTTCCGTGGTTGCGACAGAGATCAGTAAGCTGGCACAAAACACGGCATCCTCTGTTGATGATATTGCCAAGCTGATCAATGAGGTAGATAATCTGGTGGACGCAGCAGTGAAACAGGCAGATGTCAGCGTGGAGAACATCAACGAGAGCGGTGGCCGGATCAAGGTGGCACAGGAGACCTTTGAAGAGATTTACACCTGTGTACAGGATGTGGACAATGGAATCAACAGTATGATCACCCAGATCCAGACTGTAAATAATGTAGCAATGGATGTTTCTGCGATTTCTGAGGAGCAGGCGGCCTCTACGGCGGTGATCAGTGAGACTTCCGAGGTGATGGTTGAGCAGGCGAACAAGCTGGCAGGTCAGAGTGAACAGGTGGCAGGAAGTGCCAAGGTGTTGACACAGACATCAGAGAAGCTGGCAGAGCAGATGAGCCGTTTTCAGATATAGGAGGTGACAGTTGTGAAAAAGAAAGCATCATTAATCATATGTTTGTTGACATTGTGCTGTCTGCTGGCAGCAGGATGTTCCAAATCCTCCGGCAAAGGGAAATCCTCCGGTGGAAAGGTAAATATTATGCTGACGGTTTCGGACGGTTCGGATACCTTCCGTGCAACTCTGGCGGATGCGGCAAAGAAGGCAGCCGGGGAGAATGGGGTAACGTTGGAGGTGAAGGATGCCAAGGGTTCTTCTGAAACCCAGATGAACCAGATCAAGGAGGCGAAGGATGCCGATGTGATCATCTGTGCTCTGTGTGATGCGGGAACAGCACAGCAGATGGAGGCTCTTGCCGGGGACAAGCCGATCGTATTTATCAACAGTGCTCCGGAGGAAGAGTATCTTCAGAAAGACAAGTATGTTTACGTGGGATCGGATGAGGCAGTGGCAGGTAAGCTGCAGGCGAAATATGTGCTGGATCAGTATGCCTCCAAGGATACTCTGAATATTGCTATCTTCAAGGGTGAAAGCACCCATTCTGCAACGAAGGGACGTACTAAGGCGAACAAGGCTGCGCTGGAGGCATCCGGTAAAACCATCAATTATGTTTACGAGGATTATGCGGACTGGTCTACGGACACCGCAGCCAAAATGTTCCATCAGTTCTTAAAGACCGGCCAGGATGTGGATGCGGTTATCTGTAATAACGATTCCATGGCGGTTGGTGTGGCACAGGCAGCTGAGCAGGAAAAGCTGGATCTGTCCAAGCTTCCGGTGCTGGGCGTAGATGCAACCGCAGACGGCCTTGATCTGATCGAAAAAGGGAAAATGGCATGTACGATCTTCCAGCCGGCCAAGGGGCAGGGAGAGGCGGCTGTTCAGGCAGCGCAGAAGCTGGCAGCAGGGGATAGCATTACTTCTCTGAGTGGCGCAGAGAAGAACGGACTTTATGTATGGGTTCCGTTTGAGCAGGTGACATCGGAAAATATTGCGGACTATAAATAAAATAGAAAAATCGTATTTTATAATATAATAATTGTATCAAAATAGAGGAAATTAGTGATTATTTTTGTAACATGTTGAATTTTTACTACATATTTCCTCTATTTTTAATGGTGAGAATTACTAATAAATTGTTTGAAAGAATCGGAAGATTTGTGTATAATAATAAATACGCATATCAATGCAAATGATTCTTTGGAAAGAGAGGATCAGACAATAATCACTTTAAAAGGAGGAAAAACAGTGAGAAGAAAAAATTTAAAAGGATTTCTTGCGGCATGCCTGAGTTTTTCTATGGTTGTGTCCAGCTTTAGTATCGGCGGACTTAATGCACAGACAGCCAAGGCTGCGGACACGGATGTTCTTACCGAGGTCTTGACAGCAGATCAGATCAAACTGAGAGAGAATCTGCCGGAGAAGGCATCCAACATTACAGAGGGTGAGAGTCGTGAGGTTACCATCAACGGCGAGACCATGACTATCAAGGACAATGGTACCATGCGTAAGGACAAGTCATCCAAGTGGCTTGCCGACAATGAGATGGGAGCCGGTGTAAACCTTGGTAATACCATGGAGGCCGTAATCCCGGTTGCTAACAAGAAAAATGCAACACCAACCGACGGTGAGACAGCATGGGGACAGCCGGTCACCACTAAGGAGTATATCGACTCTGTTCATTCCTATGGGATCAATACATTACGTATTCCGGTTGCATGGTCCAATGCAGATATCGACGATGGTACATATACTCTGAGAGATGAGTTCCTGGGACGTATCGAGCAGATCGTAAACTACGCATTAAACAATGGTATGTATGTTATCATCAATGACCATTGGGACAATCAGTGGTGGGGACAGTTTGGTGCCTGCAAGATGGATGCCAATAACAAAAAGGTAACGGATCAGGAGACTCGTGATCAGGCATGGATCCGTTATGAGAAATACTGGACACAGATCGCAGAGAGATTCGAGGGATACTCTGATCATCTGATCTTTGAGGGTGCCAACGAGGAGCTGGGAGACCGCTTAAATGATGCCATCTGTGTCAACGGAGATGCAAAGGGCTATGCTAAGCCTGACAACTCCGGAAAAGACATCAAGACAGTAACCGGTAACCTGACCACAAATGAGTGCTATGAGACAGCAAAAAAGATCAACCAGAAATTTGTAGATATCATTCGTAAGACAGGGGGTAACAATGCTTACAGACATCTTCTGATCCCTGGATATGATACAAACTCTGAGAAGACTATTGATGACAGATTTGCAATGCCGAAAGATACAGAGGAGAATGGTACAAGCAAGCTGTTTATTTCTATTCACTATTATACACCATGGGATTTCTGTGGTGATGGTGGTACAGGTAAGTACACAGTAGCAGATCAGAAGGCAACAGCAAAGTATTTTGCAGCTATGAAGGAGAAATTCACAGATAAGGGATATGGTATCATTATCGGTGAGTGCGGTATCTGTAATCCATCCGGCGTTGAGTCCAGCGTAACACAGTGGCTCAATGATACATTTACAGAGGCACAGAAGATCAGTGCGGTTCCTGTTCTCTGGGAGACAGGTCAGTACTTTGACAGAGAGGCTGCAACCATGATCTACAACGATATCGCCGTATTCTACAACACCATCAACGGTGCTGGTGGCGATACAAGCATGACAAAGATCTCCGGTGGTGTACCTTCTGATAACAATGATGTATCCTTTGGAAAATATATTGACAAGAAGCTCTGGCAGACAGAGGGACTTCATGCATATATTACATATCAGATGCCGACATGGGATTATCGTAATGCTTACAAGCCACTGAGAAGTCTTGGTAAGGATGAGAATACATACCAGTATATCAAGGCCGGCGGCAATGAAGTAACAAAAGACAACACAAAGGTAACAGATGTACTGATCGACAAGGACGGCGAGTATACCGTTGCTATTGATGGTGTTGATCTGAGCGCTGCAAATTACTACAACATGATCGGTGTGGCTACAGATATTGATTACGACCTTTATAAGGACTCAGGCGTTAAGATGACTAACGTTACCATGAAGGTTGACGGCAAGTCTGTAACAGAGCAGCCGTTTGATCTGACCACAAAGGTAGACAATAAGTACTACACATTTATGGCAGTAAATAAGTATGCAAAAGATACCGACGAGCCATTCCCACTGAATGAGCTGAATGCCGATGAGCAGCTTCCGGTACCTTCTCAGAGTGTTGAGATCACATTTACCATCAGTGGTCTGGATAAGGTTCTCAGTGATATCGATAACGGTACTTATGTGGATCCTGAGACCAACAGAGCATTAAATGTTGCTCCGGAGATCAAATATGGTGCATATATTGACAAGAGTATCTGGGAGAAGGCCGGGGCTCATGCATATCTGATGTATCAGACAGCTTCATGGGATTACCGTGATGCATTTAAGCCAAAGAAGGATCTGGCAAGCGATGCTTATGCCTTTGAGTATATCAAGGCCGGCGGCGTAGAAGTATCAGAGGATACAAAGGTTCAGGATGTATATCTGGACAAGGATGGTGATTATACCGTATCTATCGACGGCATTGATCTTTCCGGTGCCAACATATTTAATATGCTTGGAGTTTCCACTGATATTGCTTGGAAGACATATCCTGATATCACAGTAACCGCAAAGTCTATCAAGATTGACGGAAAAGAAGTATTGGCCAATGCAGTGCTTCCTCCAAAGACAGAGGAAGGAAAGAATGATTATTATACATTCATGGCAATTGATAAGTGGGCAGATCCGGGATCTCATCCATTAGATCAGGCTTCAGAGGATGAGACACTTGCACTTCCGACTCAGAGCGTTGAGATCACATTTACGATCACAGGTCTGAGTAAGGCGCTCAGTGATATTGCTGACGAGACATATGTCAATCCACAGACAGGCAGACAGCTGAACGGTAAGAAAGCAGGAAGCGGCAATGATACGAAGCCTGCTGATCCGACACCAAGTGCTTCTGCAACAGCTGCTCCAACCAAGCCGGCAACACCGGGTGGAATTACAACACCTGCTGCTATCAAGAAGATCGGTCTCAAGGTAAACAAGACCTTTACCGCAGGTAACTACAAGTATAAGGTGACCAAGAGAGCAACAACTGCAAGCCAGGGAGCTGTTAAGGTAGTTGGTTTAACTAAGAAGGGTGCAAAGGCTAAGAAGATTTCTGTAGTAGCATCTGTAAAGAATAAGAAGATCGGCTATAAGGTAACAGCGATCGGAGCAAAGGCATTTAAGGGCTCCAAGGCAACATCCGTTACACTGAGCAAGAACATTAAGACAATACCATCCGGAGCATTTACAAATTGTAAGAAGCTCAAGACCTTAACATTGAAGGCTAAACTCAAGAAAGTATCAAAGGGTGCTTTCAAGGGATGCAAGAAGAAGATTAAGGTAAAAGGTGGTTCTGCTAAGGTTCGCAAAGCAAATGTTAAGCTTTTGAAGAAGAGCGGATACAAGAAATTTAAATAATGACACGATAAAAGTGTAAATCCTAAGGGAGCCATCACATGTATGTATGATGGCTCCCTTTAGGGTATAGGGAAATACTTGTAACGTAGAGTAGATCAAGGGTAATAAGATGAAAAAAGTATAATTTGCGTTCATGGTAGCGGAGTGATATACTATAGATGATAGTTACTTGTTTATGTTATACGATCTGCCAGACGAGGGAGAGTCTGCAGTTTGACAGTGACAGAGAAATCACAGGAGGGTGTGTATGAAATTATTGAAAAATTTGAAAAAGAAACTACAAAACAGATCCCAAGGAAGTCTTGCGAAAAAGACGTCTTATGCCATTGGTGCTGTGGTCATTGTATGTATGCTTGTCATGGTGGTGGTAAGTGCGTCTATGAGTGGCGTGTTTTTGACCAACAGTATTCAGGGAGAATTTGATGAGATTGCCAGCAAAAACGGTCTGACGGTTCAGTCGATCATTGATACTGCTTCCAATGCGGCATCAAGTATGCAGACTTTTATTGAGACGGAGTATGAGGATTATGCCAAGAACGGATATTCCGGAGAAACCGAGAAAAGTGCGTTGTATAATGTAAAGCTGCAGCGTATGAATAAGGACATTGAGAATTATGTTCTCAACAGTGCATGGTCTACGGTGGCAGACAGTGATGATATTTCCGGTATTGGTGTGTTTTTTGAACAGGGTGCTTTTGACCCGGCGGTAAAGGATTATTCTTTATATGTCAGCGAGGATGATGCTAAGGCAAAGACATGTCAGAGTTATGGCGCATATGCTGATTACAGCAGTAATGATTATTATAAAAAGACGGCAGAGAGCAAGAAAGCATATTTTACCAATCCGTATACCGAAAATGGTGTAAAGATGATCACGGCAAGCTATCCGATCGTATATAACGATGAGGTACAGGGCGTGATCACTGTTGACATCAATATCAAGAACTTTTCACAGCTTGAGTGTGATACGGACAAGTATCCGACTATGTATGTGGATATTTTTACGGACGACAGTACCTTCGTTTATGACAGTGAGGATGAAGATGCTTATTACGGTAAAAAGCTTACCGATGTTTTGGACGCGAAGCAGTATGCAAAGATTCAAAAAGGAATTGACACCGGAAAGAGCTTTGCTGTGAACACCAGAAGAGACAATGGTTCCCAAGTATCCAGATTCTATACTCCGATCACTGCCGGGGAACAGACCTGGTGGGCTGTCAGTGTACTGAATAAGAGTGATCTCAATAAAAATACTGTGAAGCTTGTGGTGATCATGGTAATTATTTCAATACTTTCCATTGTTTTGATCGTGAAAATGGCAAGCAGTCAGCTTTTTAAACATATTAAGCCGATTGAAAAGGTCGTGGCAGCTTCCCAGCAGCTTCGTACCGGTGATTTTAATATTGAGATCCGGGCAGAGTCGGAGGATGAGATTGGAAAGCTTTCTGAAGCGTTTTCCGACGCGGCAGGAACCTTGAGGGGCATTATCCATGACTTGAAAGGTGTATTGCAGCAGATGGCGGACAATGACTTTGCAATCGCACCGGCCGTAGAATATCCGGGGGATTTTGAGAGCATCAAGCAGTCTCTGTTTGCAGTGGTCAGCGATCTTTCCAATACGTTGTCAGAGATCAATATTGTATCGGAACAGGTGGCAGCCAATGCGGAGAATATCTCCGAGGGGGCACAGTCTTTGACAGAGGGAGCAACGGATCAGGCAAGCTCCGTGGAGGAGCTTCAGGCGACGATCTCCAATGTATCCGAGGAAGTTGGTCAGAATGCGGAGCATGCCAAGGCAGCCAATGAGATGGCACAGAATGTCGGGGATGAGATTACCAATACCAACATCAGCATGCAGCAGGTAGTGGAAGCGATGGAGGTGATCAATAACACTTCTATGCAGATCAACTCCATTATCAGCAGTATTGATGATATCGCAAGTCAGACAAATCTTCTGGCATTGAATGCCTCTATTGAGGCAGCCCGTGCGGGGGAAGCCGGCAAGGGCTTCGCTGTAGTTGCAACC
>CAKRHL010000095.1 GCA_934338765.1 uncultured Lachnospiraceae bacterium
ATCCTCTCTCCATTCCTTCCTCAAATAATATCCTGCAGCTTTTCAGTCCATATGCTTAGATCAGCAGATGCAGAACTGCCACGGGAAAATTTTTCCACATTTCCCCTTATTATCTTACAATCCTTCTCCCTGGTCAATAGATTTTACATACCTTTTTCATAACAAATTTTTATCTCAGACTTTTCATCCTTCCATGGCTGCGTTATACTATCACCACAGAACAACAGCCATTTTGGCATCCTGTAAATTTTCCCGTTGAAAGGAATGATTATAAGTATGAATTATCACAACGATCAGGAAATATCCTCTTTTCACAAGCATATGAAAACCGGATATCTTAACAGCGATTTTAAATTCTTTCACATCAAGGATAACACCCAAAGAGAATTTTCCTTTCATTATCATGATTTCAATAAGATCCTGATCTTTCTCCGTGGAGACGTAACCTATACCATCGAAGGCAAAAGCTATGAGCTGCAGCCCTTTGATCTGGTTCTGGTCCGTGCCGGGGAGCTTCACCGTCCGGTCATACATTCAGAGTCTACCTATGAACGTATCATTTTATACCTTTCTCCTGATTTTATATCACAGTACAAAGACGACAGCTATGATCTGGAAAAATGCTTCACTCTTGCAGCCAACGCCTCAGCTCACGTCCTGCGTATGCCCTATTTTAAGAGCAGTCCTCTCTACCATACAATAAAGGCACTGGAAAATTCCTACTGCCACCCCGGGGAGTATGCACAGGAGCTTTTCCAGCGCCTTTTATTTTTACAGTTTATGATCCATCTGAACCGGATTGCTGTCTCCAACAATCTGGAGTTCTTGGAAACAAGCACCTCCAACACCAAGATTCTGGAATGTCTCGACTATATCAACACACATCTGCCGGAAAATCTCACAGCGGACGTGCTGGCAGACCGTTTTTTTGTCAGCAAATATTATCTGATGCACTCCTTCAAAAAAGAAACCGGCAGAAGTATCGGATCATATATCACCACAAAACGCCTGTTTCTTGCCAGACAATATATCTCCGGAGGGATGCCCTCCACCCAGGCATGCTACGAATGCGGCTTCCACAATTACTCCACCTTCTACCGCGCCTGGAAAAAGTTATTCGGTACCTCCCCCAAACAGAACTAAATTCAGAAGTGCTCTTCGCAAATTTGGACTACCGGCACAAATTACACGGTAAAAAGCGCTGACCTTGCGCTTTTTCTAATGCGAAGCATAGTACTTCTTGGCGACGTTTTCGTCGCCTTAGAAGTGCGCTTCGCAAATTTGGGCTACCGGCACAAATTTTCTGTACAAAATTATAGTGTTTCTTAGACAGCGTACTCCGCTGTCCTAGAAACACTTTTTGTACTTTAGTCGGTATGTATCGCAGCCAGCGGACTCAGCTTCATGGCGCGCCGTGCCGGGAAATATCCGGCGATCATACCCATCAATGTGGAAAACACCACTGCTGCCAGTGCCAGCCACCATGGGATCACAGAAATATTTCCATTAATGCCATCCATATTTGCCGTAAAATGATTCAACACAATAGATATACCAAATGTCACCAATAATCCCACCAGTCCTCCGATCAATCCAATAAAACCGGCCTCCGACAAAAACAGCTTTTGGATATCTCTCATATCACAGCCCAGCACTTTCATAACGCCAATCTCTTTTGTTCTCTCATAGGTAGACATCATCATGGTATTAGCAATGCCTATGGCCGCCACCAGAAACGCCACCATACCGATGCCGCCAAGTACCAGCTCTACGATCTGTAGACTCTTCTGGGCAGAATCGATCAGATCTTTATTGCTGCTTGCAGAGAATCCCATATCCTGTATGCTTTTCATGACATCCTCTACATTATCTGCCTGATCCACTTCTATTATAAATGACGTATATACCCACTCATTGAGCGGTTTTCCGTTTGGCTTTGGTTGCCCCGGAATCTTTCCCTTGCCAAAATTCTTTATCAGATAACTTTTGAGATCATCCATATTTACCAGCAGGCTCTGGCTGTAGTTATTGTACTCTTCCAGCCCTCCCGCCATAATTCCTGTGATCTTCATTCGAAAATCCAGCATAGAATCATCTACAGCCGGCTGTACCACAGCATCATCCCCTGATGTACCGCTGTCTCCATCTCCCGAATCAGTGGAAGCATCACCGGAAGAATCCTCCGTTCCGCTCCCCTGATCACCGGTATCCGCGTCTGCTGCATCATTATATATCTGAAACTGATGAATTTGTTTCATCAGGTCAATGGGAGGCAGTTCACCTGTGGAATAATAGTCCACATACTCTTCTCCCTGCACATAACCAAATCCCGTAATGATCTGATTACCTGCAATAACCTGAAGTGTTCCGGAGTTTCCCGCCTGGGGTGCTTCCCCCTTTTCCAGCTCCTGGGAATCCAGCATACTCTGATCCACACCGATCAGATTGCCGTAACCGCTATATCTTCCACTGGTCATATTGCCATCAAAGGAAAGCTGTGCCTGCACTGACTTCACATGCTCCATATCCTGAAACATTTTCATATTCGATTCTGTCAGCATCGTTGAAGTATCCGACTGGCCACCGGAAGATCCCGAATCCATGCCGCCATCCCCATTGACATTGATCTGGGTTACCGACCCCATGCTTTCATACTGTTCCATCATCCTCTGCTTCATTCCAAATGCAAGCGAGAGCATGGCGACAATAGAGGTGGTACCGATCAGCACACCCAGCACTGTCAGGATCGTCCGCAGCTTTCTGCGCCACAGATTCCCCAGACTCATGCTCATGAGATCATAGAAGCTCATCGTCCATCAACTCCTCTTCTTTTTTCTTGCGTTTCTTTTTTACGACGATACGAATGATTATGATAACCACTATAAGAGCAGCCACCCCGATACCAATCTTTGCTGCCAGAGGAATACCCTTCTTAACCTGTGGCTCATCCATGCTGCCATCAGCCGGCATATCGGCATCTCCCATATCCTCCGTGACGAATATATTGGTCTTTTCCGTATATTTTTTAGACTGACCGGAAGCATTCTCGTATTTCACAATGATCGTACACTCTCCGTCACTATCCTCTGCTGTTGCCTGATCACCACTTAATGTCACCGTAGCATATCCTGTTGCTCCCGCTGCAATGCTTCCCACAAAGGACTTCTCACAGGAGATATCCTTTCCTTTGCAGATAACAGAGACATTATTTAACGCTCCGCCACCCAGATTGTTAATAGAAAAGGAAAGATCCCCGGTGCCTCCTACACTGAGCATATCCGGCGGTGTCACCTCCGTCAGACTGATACGGTCCTTCTGGACTACAGGAATCGAAACATGATCCTCTGCATTATACCCATTGGCCTTACCGTCCTCATATTCCGTCTTCACAGTAACAGAATATGACTTTGAGCTGAGACTTGCCGATGCTTTCATCCAGAAAGACACCTTTGCAGTGGATTTTGCTGCAATACTGTCCAAATATGCAGTACTCGCTCCACTGAGAGGCAGGAATTCTCCATTCTCGGTAGACATGGTCAGCTTAATATTATGTACTGTCTGACTTGCATTATTGCGAAGCTCCAGTGTCAACAGAAATTTTGCATTGGGATGAACCGTTTTTACATCAGTAGTATATCCGGAAACCATTACACGAGGTGTACTCGTCTTCCCTTTTGCACCTGTTTTCTCTTTTGCCTTTCCCTTCAGCTCTATATTGACAGTTTTATCTTCCGTGACATCCTGACCGTTCTTTACATACCCAATCCGGAATACAACTCCCTGATATCCTGTAGAGACATTATTTTTCACTGTAAAATGATAGCTGCAGGACAGGCTTTTTGTTCCGCCGGAGCGAACTACCTTGTATGCATCGGAAGTACTCTCAAACGGAAAATTGTTGTCGATCACAGGTACTACACTTTTGATCCTGTACTTCTGACTGCTGGCAGTAAATGCAACTCCACAGCTTCCCCCATAAACACCATAGGGATTATTCTTCATACGCAGGGAAATATCCGCATCCTTTGCCGTCTCCTGCTTATCTGCCGGCTTTTCGGTTGCCTTTGGTTTTCCCGTGATCTTCACACTGATGCTCTTATTCAGAGAATACTCGCTGTCATACGCCTTTACGACTCCGTCCGCAGACTTTCTGGTATATACCACGGTAAATCCTGCCATATAGTATGCCGTTTCCAGATTGTCCTTTGCCCGGAAAGTATAACTGCAGTTTACAGAACCTCCATTCCCGTTTGTCACGCGATATGCTTCGTTGTCCATCACAAACGGAAAGCTGTCATTGAGCACCGGATATACCTTCTCAATACTTTCTATATCATAATGCTTCTTGTTGTTTTTATTGCCGGTGACCGTAAAGGAAACCTTAACCTTCCCTCCTGCCTTACTGCCGGACACACTGACATTGGATAAACTGATATCTGCACTGTTGCCATTAAGCACTTCACCCTGAAGACTATCGTCACCCTGCTGGCCGCCTGTGACTCCCTGATCATCCCCCTCACCGGCTGCCCATACATTTTTCATATTCTGTGCCGGCACAATACTCGTCACCATTGCCAGACTAAGCAATGCCGCCATCCATAATTTTTTCTTTTTCAAAATCTTATCCTCCATATTCTGAATCATTTCGGACTCTCTTTTTCATCATTCCTGTACATTTTCCACGATCTTGCCATCCTTGATCCGGATCTGTCTGTCAGCCAGAGCTGCCAGATCATTATCGTGTGTAACCATTACCAGAGTTTTGCCTCTCTCGCTGAGTACATGACGCATCAGCTCCATCATCTCCGCAGATGTATTGGAATCCAGATTACCAGTGGGCTCATCTGCAAATACAATGCTTGGATTTAACACCAGTGCTCTCGCCATACCTACACGCTGCTGCTGACCACCGGACATCTGATTGGGTTTATGTAAACGATACTTCTTAAGCCCCACCAGATCGATCATCTGCTTTGCCCGTTTCATGCGGACGCTTTTGGAAATGCCACGAAATACCAGCGGCAGCGCTACATTTTCCACTGCATTCATAGTCGGGATCAGATTGAATGACTGAAATATAAATCCTACCTTTTCCCTGCGAAACTGCACCAGACGATTCTCCTTGTACTTGTCAATGCGTTCGCCTGCCACCATGATCTGCCCTTTTGTAGGCTTTTCCAGCCCGGCAAGCATGTTCAGCAGCGTAGATTTTCCGGAACCGGATGTACCTACAATAGCGCAAAACTCTCCCTCATACACCTGGAAACTGACACCATTCAGCGCACGTACTTCATTTTTACCAATAGGATATATCTTATAAAGGTCTTTGACATCAATAATGCACTTGCGCGATTCCCCTTTATTATTTGTTTCCGGTTTTTCCAAGGTTCCCCCTCCTTTCTGTAATTTTCTGTGTGTTCTACCTGCAATGTTTCCCCAGTCATCCACACTACTTTCACAGAATACCATATATTCTTTTCATAATCTTTAAGATATTCTTAAATTTTGCAAATCATATTATTATTTTATTACAAAAAAACTCACAGACCACCGCTTCATCACGATGATCTGTGAGTTTTTCGCTTTATGATATTATTCTGCTATATAAGCGGAAAACAGTATTAATATACATAAATTTTCAATTTGGAAGCCTTTGCTCCCAGCAGCAGGGAACGATATGTGTTCTTCTTGCCGGAAGGAACCACTACATAGCAGCCGCTCTTTACATAACGGAACGCATTGCTGTTAATGGTATTGATCTTCTTAGAATTAATGATCACTGCCTGCAGCTTTTTACAATTCTGAAATGCCTTTTCGGCAATAAATGTCACCTTCGCCGGAATAGTCACCTTGCGGAGGGCCTTACAGCCGGCAAATGCAAACTTTTTGATCTTTGTAACACCACTTCCGATAGTGACTGACTTAAGAGAAGTCATTCCCTGAAATGCCCTCTTTCCAATATAAGTAACATTCTTTCCTACCTTTACTGTGGTAAGTTTTGTGTTATTCTTGAAAGCTTTCTCATTAATTCCGCTGACAATATAGGATACTCCCTGCCATTTCACAGAAGCCGGAATGGTTACGCTTGTCTTTGTTTTTCCGTCATCGCTGAGCCCTCTTACTTTAACGGCTGCCTTTACGTTACCCTCTGCCACAGCTGTTACAGCGTATACAAAGTTACCTGTAGTAAATCTCTCTCCAACCTTCAATGCTGCGCTCGTTGTAACTGCTGCCGGTGTTGTGGTCGTTACCGCCGCCGGCGTTACGGTAGCTGCCGGAGTGTTCACCGGTGACTGGACCGGTGACTGAGCCGGTGTCTGAGCCGGTGTCTCTGACGGTGCCTGAGCCGGTGTCTCTGACGGTGCCTCTGTTATTCCCGGCAGTTCCGTTTCGGACGGTGTCTCACCTGTCTGCTCCGGTGCCTCTGTCTCTGATCCCGGCGCTTGTGCTGTAGCATCAGGAGTCTCCGTGTTCTCTGTCTCCATTGCTGTCCCTGTTGCCGGCTGACTGCTCTCTGCCGCTGCTTTCTGTGGCATTACTCCCAGTCCGGTTCCTGACAATACCAGAGACAGACTCAATATGATAGCCATTGTTTTTTTCTTCATGATCAATTCCTCCATTCATATGTAAGTTATCTGATACTGCATATACTACCGGTCCAATACGTCAAATTTCGGACGAAAATGTGTCATAATACCGTTATTTTTAAGTCAAAAAAATGGTAGATTTTTCTAGTCAATTGGAAAAACCTTTGTTATAATTTATATGTAATGCAAATTTCATATCAAACATAAGGAGGTAACCATGAAAAAAAGTCTTATGGGGAAATGGTCTTCCTTTGCTTTAGTTCTGGCAATGCTTGTTTCCCTGCTTGGGAATGTCAATGTATCTGCAGCAAAAGCACCGAAGATCAGCACCAAAAATGTTACTGTCACGGTAGGAAAAACCGCAAAGGTAACAGTTAAAAACCTGCCTTCCAAGGCAAAAACCACATGGAAGACAAAAAATGCAAAGATCGCGACCGTCAAAAACGGCAAGATCAAAGGAATCAAAGCCGGTAAAACTAAAGTAACGGCAAAAGTTGTCTACAAAAAAGGCAAAAAATCCGTTAAAAAGCAGTTTACAGTCGGCGTCACCGTCAAAAATGCAGCTTCCAAAACAGTACAGCCTTCTGAGGCATCTGCTGTTTCGCAGGCACCTGCACAAACTGCCGCACAGGCTCCGGCTCCGTCAAATGCTTCTACACAGGCTCCGTCCCCTACTGATGCAGCAACACAGGAACCGGCTCCTACAAAGGAAGTCACACCGGCACCGACACCAACTCCTGTTGTCAGCAAGGCTCCTGTTCAATCCAGAACACCGGCTCCTGACTACAGCGTTGATGATTCCAACCTTACAGACGAGCATGTATCCGCCAATGGTATCACCACCAAGGATAACGGCCTCATGAGACGTAATCTCACAGCCCAGGATATTACGACTGTCATGGGACTTGGCTGGAATGTAGGAAACTCTCTTGAGCAGACTCTTGCCAAAAGCTGTACCTCTCTTTCCGAGGAAGAACAGGCAGCTCTCACTCCGGAGCAGTGGGTCAAGGGCTATGAAACCAATGCCGACAATGTAGAATCCACACAGAAGCTGTTCGACGGCCTTAAGCAGTACGGTATCAATACGATCCGTATCCCGGTAGCATGGTCCAATAT
>CAKRHL010000096.1 GCA_934338765.1 uncultured Lachnospiraceae bacterium
GACTCGCTTAAGTTTGCCTTGTTTAATGTCTGAATATGCTTCATGATATCCTCCATCCTTTCCTGAGTTCTAAACACAATAATTTATTCTATTTTACCACATCCCATGAAAAATTCAACCATTTGACGAAAATTTTGCAATAAGTATTTTAACGATCCAAATTTTGTGATAGCAAAAGGAAGAAACTGGCAAAATAATTTAAGTGCATTTGCAGATAATAGAAATCAGGATAAGCAAACAACAAAGCCTATCCCGCCGAAATAGATATGAATCTGTATATACAGAATGAAATCAATCGGCAAAACAATTTCAAGGAGGTAGAAAAAAATGACAAACAGTCAGAGTTCAAAAATGGAAGTTCCACAGGCAAAGGAAGCTATGGATAAGTTCAAGATGGAGGTTGCCAGCGAGTTAGGAGTACCACTTAAGAACGGTGGATACAACGGTGACCTGACTTCCGCACAGAACGGTTCTGTCGGTGGCGAGATGGTTCGTCAGATGATCAAGCGCCAGGAAGAGTCTATGGCAGGTAAATAATCACCTGTAACCGGGGCACAATGCCCCTATAGTTTCCATGGATGACCATGGAAAAAGGGCTGAGGTTCCGTGGAATCTCAGCCCTTTGTATATTTCAAAACAAATCTTACAGCTCGATGAATTTTCCTGCACCTTCTCCATTGATGACATAATATGCTCTGCCTTCCTCGGAGTTGATGTATACCTTCAGATCCTTAATACGTCCGATCTGATGTCCCTCGTTTTTGTATGCCTGCTCGATCAAAGATACAACCTGACCAGCCTCAACCTGCTTCTCATCAAACTCAAAGTATACTTCCTGTACACGAGGCTCAGCCTTCTTTGCTGCCGGCTTTCTTCCACGCTTCTTTGGCTCAGCTTTCTTAACTGCTGTCTTCTTTGGTGCCTCAGCCTTCTTTACAGGAGTTTTCTTCTCTGCTGCCTTTGGTGCTTCGGACTTCTTTGCTGTTGTATCTGCTGCCTTTGCTGCAGGAGCTGCTGTCTCAGCCTTCTTGGCTGCTACAGATGCAATCGCTGCTGCTGTGTTTGTCTTTGCTACTGTCTCTTTTTTTGCGGTAGTATTTTTCTGATTTGCCATAATACTTCTCCCTTTCATAACTAAAGAAAAATAACATTTTGTTCTACTACAAGAAGTTTATAGCGTTTTTCGAAAAGTTTCAACCCTTTTTTCAATTTTTGTTACTATTGTATAATAATTTCAATTTTGTTCAAAAAAATTATAAATATTGCCTTGTTTTTCCAGTCTGTTTTATTTCATTTTCGGTTTAAAAATCAGCGAAGCAATATATCCGAAAATTAATGCACCGGAAACTCCAACGGAGCACGCGGTAAATCCTCCCTTAAATAATCCAATAAATCCTTCTTTATCAATTGCTTCTTTCATACCACGAAATAAAACATTTCCAAAACCAAGCAGCGGAACGGTTGCTCCGGCACCCGCCCATTTTTCAAAAGGCTCGTACCAGCCAAGCGCACCAAGAATTACTCCGGTACACACCAAAATTACCATAATACGTCCCGGCAGTAATTTTGTATTATCCATCAAAATCTGCACAGCCACACAGATTAATCCTCCCACGATAAATGCCCATATATAATTCATTTTTCGTTCTCCTTTTTCATGACAATTATTGAATGATTTTTCCAAAAAATATCCTTCAGATTTTATGATCTCTTTTCTAATTTTCCTCTGCACTTTCTAAAATAACACCATGAGCAATTCCCGGCACACTTTTTCCTTCATTAAAACTTACCGGTGACAAAAGAGCTCCTGTGGGAACAAATAACACGCGCTTCCATTCCTGCTTCTGAAGCTTCTGTAAAATATACCCGGTCAGCATAACAGCACTGCATCCGCAGCCGCTGCCACCAGACTGGACATTTTGATCATCCCTGTAAATTTCGATTCCGCAGTCCATATAACGGGACGCAATATCATAACCCTTTGCCTCCATAATATCCAACAGGATCTGCCTGCCGACCTGCCCCAGATCCCCTGTAATGATCCGGTCATAATCCTCTGGTTTTCTCTGAAAATCCTCCAGATTCGCAGCGATCACATCGGCTGCCGCAGGAGCCATACAGGCACCCATATTCATACTGTCCTTCACTCCATAATCTACAATCTTTCCTGTGGTCACACCACGGACTTGTACGATTTTTTGGGCATTTGTTTTTCCGGAAAACTTCTTTTTCGTATCATACTGAGAGGACAGTACAACAGCCCCGCTTCCTGTTACAGTCCAGGTTGCCGCTTTGGGTCGCTGGTTGCCATATCCCAGAGGAAAACGAAACTGCTTTTCCGCACTGGCAAAATGACTGGATGTGAGAGCCACCACCCTGTCCGCAAATCCACCGTCTACCAGCATGGATCCGATTGCCAGCGATTCTCCCATGGTGGAGCACGCTCCGTACACTCCAAAGATTGGAATATCCAGATTCATCAGTCCAAAAGAGGATGCAATCAGCTGCCCTAACAGATCTCCCGCTACGACATAACGGATATCCTTTTTCTCCAGTCCGCATTTTTCTATTGCCATCTCCGCAGCTATCTGTTGAAAACGCTCCTCTGCCTCCTCCCATGTATCCTGTCCCGCCATAGGGTCCTTGATCACATGATCGAAATATTCTCCATATGGTCCCTGCTCTTCCTTTTCCCCCACAACAGACGCCGCCCCTACGATCAGGGGCGGACAGTCAAATTCTACACTTTGTTTTCCGATTTCTTTTTTTGCCATCCGGCACCTCCTTTCCTGTACAAAAAATGCACAGGTCTTTTATGCCTATTTTTTCCAATGAAGATGGCAATTATACCTGATCAGAGCAGAAAAACTACCGGTAATAAATTTTTTCAAGGTCTTAAAAACCATTCTAAGAATATGGGATAATCTCCATATCCTCCCGCCGGGAAGTTTCCTCCGGAATCACATAAAACCACGTTCCGATCCGCATCCCGATAAATTTCTGATTTATATATCCCCGGTATTCTTTTTTAACAGGATATTCTCCTATTGGCTGCAGCTTTCCGGTTCTGTCATAATGATATAATACATAATAATTTTGCACACTGTTCTTTCCTGTCCTGTCATCACTTTCTCCATAATCTGTCCCGCCAAAGCCTGCTATATTATTTTCTTCATCCACAAAAATTTTCCGATAATCCTCCAGTACATTGTTATATTGTATATGATCTATTTCTTTTTCATCATAAATGCTCAGTTTGTTATTGTCCGAAATATCGTACAGTGAAATTCTGGCTTTTCCGTTCTCTGCCTCCCCGATCCCCAAAAGCAGATCATCCTTCACCGGATGAAGATAACCGGAAAATCCGGGCATTTCGATCTTATCCATCACCTTTAAATTTTTCGGATCAGAAAAATCAATGCTAAAAAGAGGATCCTGCTGCTGATAAGTCACCACATATCCCATCTGATCCAAAAAACGAACTGCCTTAATATCTTCATCTTTGGCGATATTTTTCTGCTTCGATAAAAGCCGGAAATTCTGATCAAAGGCATAAGCACACACCTCTGTGCTTCCAATAACTGTGCCAATAATGTCCGGATCATCCTCATATTGATAATGAAGGATCTGCGTGATCACATACAGCTTATCCTCCCGCTCCTGGATTCCAAAGCTGCTGGTGATCGTTCCCTGCATAGTTTCGGTTTTATCTCCGATCAGACGCCCCTGATACAACTGCAGTTTTACAATACGGGTCTGATCATATTTTTCTTTTTTATCCGTATCCGCATAAAGTGTCGTCGAAAGATATAAATTACTTTCTGTCATATACACATCCAGATACCTTCCGATGACCGCCTTCACATCCTGTCGTTGTATATCTCCGGATAATTTCCATGAGCTCACCATTGTATAGGCATTTCCATCCGAATCCGGCGGCAGAATAATGTTCTGCGTTCCCAAAAGCTCCCCGTCCAGCCCCGGAATATAACGATCTTTGTTCTCTTCTTTCATGGCAGTTACCGGAACCTTTGCCTGCTGTGTGACCAGATATAAAATGCCATTATATTCCCGCAGTGTATTATAGTTTCCGTTTTGTATCGTATGTCTGATTTCCTTCGGATGCTCCATATCAGAAATATCATAAAAATATGCCGCAGTTTTTATGTCCCATTCAAGGCTGCCCTGAATCTCCTCCACAACTGTCAGAATATTTCCGCTGACATAAAGCTCTGCATTATATTCCTCCCAAATCGGTGAACTGTAAAGCTTGTATCTCTTTCCCTCCCGGTCTTTAGGAAGTGGGACAAGGATGCTCTGCACCTCCTGCGTCTTCTTTCCATCCGGCTGAAATATATGAACCGTATACTGCTTTTTCTTACTGGATAATGTATAGATCCATCGGCCATCCGTCACGGCATAATCTGCTTCTCCGATCCCCTTCTCCCGTTGATTCATCGGAGTATATGTTTCCACCGATCTTCCTACCCGAACAGCAGAACCATTCACTCCTCCCGTCGACATCGAAGACTTCATAAGAGCCGACAGGTTCCCCCCGTCCTCCAACATATAGCGGTCCTGTTTCTCCAGCAATCCCGAAAAATACTGGTATATCTCATGGTAGCTTGAAACACATGTGATATCGGTTGTGTATTCCCCGCTCCTTTTTCCCAAAAAAATGCTGCAAAGCCAGACTGCCAACGCCAGCCAGATCAAGGCTGCCAACACCAGAACCGTTTTTCTCCAACGACATTTGCGAAACGTCACTTCTTTCATCCGCAGACCGATCATTTTTTCTGTTTCTGTCATTTTCATAGGCCACTCCATTTCCGCCGCCCCTGCCGGGATGTAGAACCATCTCTGCATCCCTTTCCCCGGCGGCACGTTTCCCATCTTTTATCGTTTCCCTTTTGGAATTCCTATTAAACTGTGTCCCCAGAAACAAAAATGTTGCATCGAATGAAAAGTTTTTGTGAATCAGTCGTGTCGTTCGTCGGGGTTATTGTAGCATTCGCAGAAACGGGCAGCGAATGCCGGTTCTTCATTTGCTACATACAAATGAGAGATATCACCAAAGGACGCCATTCGAAAGGCAGCGGTTCCCCGGCGGCGTTCTTCGGTGTAAAGAGTCGTAACCGAGGTCGGCGCCGCACAGAAGCCGTGCCACAGCACCATCGGCGAGATACCCAGCAGATGACTTAGCAGAACACACTCCAGGCCAAAATGGCAAAACAGAACAATGGTATCATTATTAGCATTGACCGCACGGTAAATCTGTCCCTGACGCTGATATCCGTGGCGGGCTAACAACTTATCAAGTTCCTCTGTGACCCAGTCATATTCTGCCCGGACATCCCCGTGCTCTGTTTTTCCTTTTTTTAGCAGCGGATGATCACTCCAGGTTTCCTTATCATAAAATGACGTGACGTTTGTCCAGTCTGCCGGAAGCCAGTCCCACACAATGGTCCTGCCAGCCGCATCCGGCCGGTCGATCTGCGCATCAAACTCCCGCATCCATTTCATTTCCTCCGCCTCTCTCCCGAGACGTTTTAATGTAAAAGATGCTGTATCCTTTGCTCTGCCTAATGGCGATACATAAAACTCCTTCACATCCAGCTTACAGAGACGGTCTGACAGCAGTTCCGCCTCTTTCCATCCTTTCGGGGTCAGTGAATCAATGCTGTAGTCGGGATCTCCATGGCGCACGATCATTAATCTCATAAATAAAAACCACCTTTCTGATATTTTTCATTTCCTCAAACTCCGGACATAAGAAATATTATAAGCATACTGCATTATACAAAATCTTTCTTGATCACGCAAAAAACAGGGTCTGTACGATTATTGGTACAAACCCCGTTTCTATCCGGTACAGTGAAACAAATTGCTACTCTGTACCGATCACAGCAGTTAATTCAAACCGCTGTCAAATTCAAATCTTACTCTGTAACAAATGCCTTTACCTTTGCATAAATGCTGTCTGCATCCAGACCGTATTTCTTGATCAGCTCTAAAGCAGGACCAGACTCACCAAAGGTATCATTGACACCGATCTTCATAACCTTTGTCGGTGCTTTTGCAGAAAGACAGTCACAAACTGCACTGCCCAGACCACCGATCACGGAATGTTCCTCTACAGTAACTACCTTGCCGGTTTCTTTGGCTGCAGTTACCACCAGATCCTCATCCAGTGGCTTAATAGTATGGATATTGATCACCTTGGCAGAGATACCGTCTGCTGCCAGCTTCTCAGCAGCCTCAAGGGACTCTCCAACCTCAAGACCGGTTGCGATAATGGTCACATCCTTGCCCTCACGGAGAACAACACCCTTGCCCATCTCAAACTTGTAGTCCGGTCTGTCATTGATCACCGGCACAGCCAGACGGCCAAAGCGGATATATACAGGACCATCATGATCCAGAGCAGCCTTTACAGCGGCCTTTGCCTCTACATCATCTGATGGATTCATTACGATCATACCCGGAATCGTACGCATTAATGCCAGATCCTCGCAGCACTGATGTGTCGCTCCGTCCTCACCTACGGAGATACCGGCATGAGTCGCACCAATCTTTACATTGAGATGTGGATATGCAATAGAGTTACGCACCTGCTCAAAAGCACGTCCTGCTGCAAACATTGCAAAAGAGCTTACAAACGGAATCTTTCCCGTCGTTGCAAGACCTGCCGCAATACCCATCATATCACACTCTGCAATACCACAATCTATATGTCTGTCCGGATATGCTTTTTTGAAGATTGCTGTCTTGGTTGCTGCTGCCAGATCGGCATCCAGCACTACAAGGTTTGGATACTCCTCCGCATATTCCTTCAACGCATTTCCGTAACTTTCTCTCGTCGCGATTTTCTTTACGTCAGCCATGTTCATCCTCCTTTACTTTAAGCTCTCACCGATTTTGTCCAGATCAGCCATTGCCTGTGCATACTGCTCATCATTTGGAGCTGAGCCGTGCCAGCCTGCCTGATTCTCCATGAAACTTACGCCCTTGCCCTTGATACTCTTGGCAACAATTGCTGTCGGCATACCCTTTGTAGCCTTTGCTTTCTTGAAAGCATCTGCGATCTGATCAAAATCATGAGCATCGATCTCGATCACATTGAAGTTAAATGCCTTAAACTTTTCTGCGATCGGATACGGTGAACATACATCTGCAATATCTCCATCAATCTGAAGTCCGTTATTATCTACGATCACTACGAGATTGTCCAGCTTACGGGCACCTGCAAACATAGCAGCCTCCCAGACCTGTCCCTCCTGGATCTCACCGTCACCAAGTAATGTATAGGTGCGGTAATCTGCATTGTCCATTTTTGCGGACAGTGCCATACCAACCGCAGCAGAAATCCCCTGTCCCAGAGAACCGCTTGACATATCAACGCCCGGAATATGCTTCATATCCGGATGACCCTGCAGATAAGAACCAACATGGCGAAGTGTCTTAAGATCCTCCTTTGGAAAATACCCTTTTTCTGCCAATGTAGCATAAAGAGCCGGTGCAATGTGACCCTTGGAAAGTACGAAGCGGTCACGGTCTGCCTTCTTGGGATCCTTTGGATCTACATTCATCTCTTCAAAGTAAAGATATGTTAAAATGTCTGCTGCTGAAAGAGATCCGCCCGGATGACCGGATTTTGCACTATGCACTGCTG
>CAKRHL010000097.1 GCA_934338765.1 uncultured Lachnospiraceae bacterium
TCCGGATACTGATCATCATCTTTAATCCGCTTTTCCTTGCATCCATGCTGGAAATGATGAATGGTACTTTTCTGACGATCATGCCAAATGTATGGCTGTTTACCTGGATCTTTTTAGGGGCTGTTGAGCTTCTTTTTACGGCATTGATCGGCAATGCCGGCATCGCCATGCTGGCAATGGACCTGATCCTGTTCCCGATCGGTCTGGCCAACCTTTTTATCATGAATGTCCGTGGAACGCCGTTTCTTCCGGCAGATATCTTCGGTGTCGCTACGGCTACCGAAGTGGCATCCACATATACATTTTCCCTGACACCGGCACAATTTGTTGTTCTCCCGGCATTTGCCATCTGGTGTATCCTGATCTACCGGACACGCTTCAGACGCCGGAAGCGTACGGTGCCGAAGAAACTGATCCGTTTTGCAGCCACACTGGTACCGGGGATCGCGGTCATCGGTATCTTGTATAATACCGATATTCTGCCGGCATGCGGTATTCAGGACAATGTATGGAATAAAGTTTCTTCCTGTAAAGCCAATGGATTTTATATGAACTATTTCATCAATTTCCATTACCTGCGGGTATCCACACCATCGGGATATTCTGAGGATAAGGTAGCGGAGATCCTAAAGGATACCTCCTCTGCGCCTTCTGCCTCTCCGGAAACCACATCCGTAAAACTGGAGGACGGCAAGGGAAATACACAGGATATGGCTACCAATGCTTCATTTAAAAGCAATACAGCCCTGAAGGGCCAAAAGCCGAACATCATTCTGATCATGAATGAAAGTCTTGCTGATTTTTCTCTGATCGGAGATATGCGGTATAATATGGATCCGCTGCCGTTTATGCACAGCCTCACCAAGAACACCATCAAGGGCCGGGACTATGTCTCCGTGTTTGGTGCCGGTACCAGTAACTCCGAGTTTGAGGCGATGACCGGCAATACCATGGCATTTTTCCCAAGCGGCTGCAACGTGTACCAGCAGTTTATGCACAATTCCACTTTCTCGCTGCCTTCTTACCTGAAGGAGCAGGGATATAGCTGCAAGGCGGTTCACCCAAGCAGCGGTGCAAACTGGAATCGTGTTGCCACTTATAAAAGCATGAAATTTGATGATTTTATCACCATTGATGATTTCAAAAAACCGGAATATGTCCGCTATATCAGTGATAAGGAAAGCTACAAAAAGGTCATCGAGTTATATGAGAACAAAGGAGATAAGCCATTATATCTGTTTGATATGACGATCCAGAACCACGGGGGCTATCTGACCAATACCAACTGGAAAAAACCTGTTTATGTGGAGGGATCCTATTATACAGAGGCAAAGGAATATCTTTCTGCCACCCATGTATCGGATCAGGCCTTCCAGTACCTGATCAACTATTTTTCAAAACAGACAGAACCAACGATCATCTGTATGTTTGGTGACCATTTTCCTTCCATTGAGACGTCCTTCTATGAGGAGCTTCTCGGAAAGTCCCAGAGTGACTGGGATCTGGAGGATATTCAGAAGCGGTATGCCGTACCGTTTATCATGTGGGCCAACTATGACATTCAGGAGGAGCAGAATGCTGTGATCAGCAACAATTATCTGGAAAATATGATCCTGAAGCAGGCCGGTCTGGAGCTGCCGCTTTATAACCAGTATCTTGAAAAGCTGTCTGCTGATATCCCTGCCATGAATGTCAACGGTTATATGGATGCCAGCGGCAAATGGCATAACTACGGCAGTGATGAGACCGATACCGTCAGGAACCTGCTGGGTGATTATGAAATCCTGCAGTACGGCTATTACAGTGATATGGATAAAGATAAAATGAGTGAACTTTTCAATATGAAACACTAGTGCAACGAAAGGAAGGATTGACGTGAGTGATCAGGATAATAAAGAGCTGGAACAGCTTGCCAGTCTTTTACGTAAGGAAAACACAAAGGAGAATTTAGACCGGCTGGTAAAATGTCTTGAAAAAAGTAATTTATATGTACCTGCCGCTTTTCCTCCCGATACGGATCCTGCTTTGATCCGCCGGATTGCTTCCGGTGCCGGCAGGGAACAGAAGATTCCGGAGGGACTTTCTCCCCGCCCGGCAGTATTGCAAAATAACGAGGGCAAACGCTTTCTTCCTGTCTTTACAACGCAGGAGCAGGCGATCAAAGGAGATCAGCAGTTTCCTCTGATCCTGACAATGCCGTTTTCAACCTGTCTTGATCTGGTAGGAGGAGACGGAACCATTGACGGCATTCTTTTAAATGCTTTTGATCAGGGGATTCCACTCAATGTAAATAAAAATACTCCTTCCGAGAATAACCGCCCTCAACAACTTACCGAGACACAGCTTCATGCCATTGCCCGCCAGCGGGTAGAAGCAGAGCTTCTGCCGGAAATGCTGTTTAAGGGAGGTTCCGATGTATTGCAGCTTTTACGGGAAGACTGTGGTTCTCAAATACTGAAGTTGTATAAAGAGGCGTATCCGGAACAGCTGCCATGCCCATATGGCGAAGACGATTTTGATTATCTCTCCATCAATGCAAGAGAGGATCTGACTGTGATCCGTATTACAATGCCGTCCCAGCATACATACGCCGGAATCTGTCCGGTCATACTGATCCGCTGGAATCCGCTTGAGGATTCTATCCGATACTTTGCCGTTGTTAAGGGAGAAAATGCGGGAGAAGCTCAGCTTTTTGAAGCCCTTCCGGACGGATCCAAGCGTGATCTCGGTTCGGCTCCTGCCGACGGAAGCGAGCTGCAGTATATGATCGATCTCGAAGATGAAAGGATATAGTTGCAAAATAGGAGCTGTTAGTTATATAATATGTGAAGCTTTTGAAAGGTTTAATATTACTATGATCAAAAAACATTGTTTCCTGGCATGGATCTTAACCGGTTGCCTTCTCATCGGAAGTCTGACCGGTTGTTCCGGCAACAAGCCAAAAAACGGAGATACCTCCGGGAATCTGCCTCAGAGCACAACATCCGCACAGTCGATGAACGGACATAATGAAAATGAGGATTCCAATCTCGGTGCCTGGGGGCGTGCCATGGGTGCCGTCCTGATCTCCATCAATGATGGAAACCCTTATTATTTTGGCGGATACGAGGCAACCGATGCCAACAAAAAGGCGGCCAGAAATATCTTAAAGTCAAGCTGGAGCATTTCCGGCCGCAAGGATCTGCTGAGACAGATACGCTTTTTACAGAATACAGGCAGCCGTAAGGATTATAAAAGAGAGGCAAAGGACTTAAAGGCTTTGTCTGCAAAAGAACGTAAAAAGGCTCTGGATCAGGTGAGCGGAGTCCTGAAAACACATTATGACAACCTCCAGTATGTCTCTGATACCTGGGGCAAAAAGGGACTGCTTGCGTGGGATCTGTGTCGTATTTCCCATTTGGTACAGTGGGGTTATATTGCCGATTATGTCAATCTTGACGAGGCACAGGCTTTACTGCAGCCGGCAGCCACAGAACTTCAGAAACGCTTTGACAACTGGGACGACGTTGTCAGCAACTGGCTGGATGGCTATGCTTATTCCAGCTCCATTGAGATCCGTTCCATAGAAAAGACAGATTACACAAACCGGCAGGAGATATACCAAAAGCTCCTGTCCGAACAGAAAGATACGGATCCGTTATTTAATAATAACTTGTTTCAGGAGGACATTATTCCATTGGGGACTGTATCCTACGATTCTCTGATGGAGGCAATCAAGACAACACCTAAAACAAAAAAGAAACAAAATAAGGCATCCGAAAAGAAGATGTCTCAGGGGAAGGATAGTGAGGAAAAAACAAAATGAACATTTATCTGATACGTCATGGCAGACAGAGCAGTTCTGACTGTAACGTAAACGTAGATCTTGCACCGGAGGGCGAACGTCAGGCCGCACTTTTGGGACAGCGTATGAAAAATTATCCTGTAGACGCATTATATTGCAGTGACCTGATCCGCGCAGAACAGACGGCTAAAATTGCATTTGCCGGGCAGCCGGCACTGTTAGAACATCTGCAGATTCGTCCCGGACTGGCTGAAGTAGATTTTGGAGAGCTTACCGGACAGCCCGATGCAGTGGTAAAACGCTTTTATGCGGATTATTATCAGGAACAGATGGACCGCTTTGCAGAAGGCCGTATCCAAACGGGAAATGCTTTAGACGAGGTCAACGAGTTCATCGGTGATTTCTTTGTTCCCACCGAGGAGATCTGGTATCCCCAGGGAGAAACCGGAGAAAGCGTCCTTGCCAGGGTCATGCCCGTCATACAGGAATGGATCGAATCAGAATATCAGAATATTGCCGTGGTCACTCACGGCGGTGTGATCCGTATTTTGCTGACAGCCCTTTTCGGAGGTGACTTTGCAAAACGTCTGATGTTTGGCACATCTCTGGAAAACTGCAGTATCACACAGCTTCATTACGATGAAGAAAAAAATGGATTCTATCTGGACCGCTTCAATGATTGTGCACATCTGGAACAGGATCCATCCTTGTTACGCGATCGTTTCAAATAGACATAAGCAGCATTATCAGAAATGGGGATTATTATGACAAAGATTATTCTGGCATCCGCATCAGACCGTAGAAAAGATATTTTAACACAGGTTGGCATTTCCTATGAGGTTATGCCCAGCAGCATTGACGAGGACGCGATTCAGGCTGACACACCGGCTTCCCTGGTGGAAGCACTATCTGCAGCAAAGGCAGAGGATATTGCCGAGCGTCTTACGACAGATTTCGTGATCATCGGTGCCGATACGGTTGTGGTCAAGGACAACAGCATTTTAGGGAAGCCTTCTGACGAAGCAGAGGCAGCGAAAATGCTTCAGATGCTTCAGGGCAGCCGCCATGAAGTATACACCGGTGTTACACTGATCTATGTATCCCCTGATGGGAAAGGACTGATCGACACATTTCATGTCCGGACTATCGTGGATATGATCCCAATGACTCCGGCACAGATCAATGCTTACATAAAAACCGGGGAGCCTATGGATAAAGCAGGAGCCTATGGTATTCAGGGTCGGGGAGCCGCATATATTCAGGATATTGCAGGAGACTACTATAATGTTGTTGGTCTGCCAATCTCAACGGTACTGGCACGTCTGCTCAATATAGGAATTGATCTGTATTAAATAGTATCCCCTGCACAGATATACGATAAAATGTTTTCACGCCACACAGAGAAATTTGTGTGGCTTTTTTAATAAGACGCTTTTCATAATTTTTCTTTTTGTTGCATAATCGCTTCGCTAGGCGTATAATAAACACCGTTATGGTTTTTGATGAGAACTTTCGCATTACGAAAAACATAACCTGAATACGTAGAGATGATATAGGAGGTTGATTATGATCAGAGTAGGAATTATCGGTTCAACAGGATATGCAGGACAGGAGATCGTGCGTATTTTACTTCGCCATCCAGAGGCAAAAATTGTCTGGTACGGCTCACGCTCCTATATTGATAAGCGGTATAGCGAAGTATTTGGAAATATGTTTCAGCTGGTAGAGGATGTCTGCAAAGGTGAGAACATGAAAGAGCTTGCAGAACAGGTTGATGTTATATTCACTGCAACACCGCAGGGCCTATGCGGTTCTCTGGTAAATGAAGAAATCTTATCAAAGGTAAAGATTGTGGATCTCAGCGCTGATTTCCGTATCAAGGATGTAGACAAATACGAGAAATGGTATGGTATCCATCACGAAAGTCCTGATTTTGTAAAGGAAGCAGTATATGGTCTCTGTGAGATCAACCGCGAGTATGTCAAAAAAGCACGTCTCATCGCCAATCCGGGTTGTTTCCCGACATGTTCCATTTTGTCCATTTACCCGCTGGCAAAAGAGGGGATTATTGATATGAGTACTGTGATCATTGATGCCAAATCTGGCACTTCCGGCGCAGGACGTGGTGCTAAGGTTGCCAATCTGTACTGTGAGGTTAATGAAAGCATTAAGGCATATGGTGTAACAACCCATCGACATACGCCGGAGATTGAGGATCAACTCAGCTATGCATCGGGAGAGGATGTGATCTTGAACTTTACCCCTCATCTGGTGCCAATGAACAGAGGAATCCTTGTTACCGCATATGCTTCTCTGAAAAAAGATGTCACCTACGAGGATGTAAAGGCAATTTATGATAAATATTATAAGGATGAATATTTTATTCGAGTCCTCGACAGGGATGTCTGTCCTGAGACACGCTGGGTAGAGGGAAGCAATTTTGTAGATGTTAATTTCCGTATCGATCCACGTACCAACCGCGTGATCATGATGGGAGCCATCGACAATCTGGTAAAGGGGGCTGCCGGCCAGGCTGTCCAGAATATGAACCTGTTATTTGGACTTCCGGAAAATCTTGGTCTGGAAATGCCGCCTGTATTTCCATAAGTCAAGATCATTAAATATAAACAACAGCGCAGAATTTCACATTCTGTCCGCAGTCAATGGAGGATTAAAATGAGTGCAGAAGAAAAAAGTACATATATGAGCGAGATCGTAGGAAAGGCAGAGACCCTGATCGAGGCACTTCCCTATATCCGTGATTTCAATAATAAGATCGTCGTTGTAAAATATGGTGGCAGTGCCATGCTTGACAAAAAACTGGAGGAAAGCGTCATTCAGGACGTTGCCCTCTTAAAGCTGGTTGGTATGCAGCCGATCATTGTTCACGGTGGCGGCAAGGAGATCAGTAAATGGATCGACAAAGTAGGAAAAGAAACGGAATTCGTCGATGGCTTCCGTAAAACAGATAAGGAAACCATGGAAATTGCAGAAATGGTATTAAACCGTCTCAATAAGTATCTGGTACAGATGGTAGAACGCCTTGGCGTCAAGGCAGTTGGTATCTCCGGTAAAGACGGTGGACTTCTGCAGGTTGACCAGAAGAAGCCAAATGGCAAAGACATCGGTTATGTGGGAGACGTCAAAAAGGTAGATACTCTTGTGATCGATACTCTGCTTGCCAATGATTTTATTCCGATCATTGCACCGATCGGTCTTGGTGAGGACGGCGAGACGTACAATATCAATGCTGACGATGCTGCCTGTGCCATTGCCGGTGCCCTCGGTGCGGAAAAGCTTGCATTCCTTACAGATATTGAAGGTGTCTGCAAGGATCCAAAGGATCCTTCCACCCTGATTTCTGTTATGAGTCTTCAGGATGCACATGATCTGATTGAAGATGGCACCATCAGCGGCGGCATGCTGCCAAAGGTTACAAACTGCGTCAATGCAGTCAATGCCGGTGTTGGAAGAGTCCATATTCTGGATGGACGTATTGAACATTGTCTCCTTCTGGAGTTCTTTACCAAAAAGGGTATCGGAACGGCGATCATTGACACAGAAGGCGGTCTTTACGAAAACGAACGCATTTAATAGTTTCACCCGTTTTATATAATAGAAGTACTGCGATTATTCAGCAAACAGATTTAAAACAGCCAGAATGGAGGATATATATGGATATTCAGAAAGCGGATCAGCATTTTATACATACTTACAATCGTAAAATAACATTTGTCAAGGGAGAGGGCATGTATCTTATTGATGATG
>CAKRHL010000098.1 GCA_934338765.1 uncultured Lachnospiraceae bacterium
TGCAGGTAGTTGAAGTTCTTAAAACTATCTAGGAGCTGGTCTGCTCATATTTTTCCGAAGAACAGTTTACACTATCAGTTTGTGATGCAATATTGAACATATATACAAAAGATGATATATTTTGCATATACTATATGCGGAGGTGATTGATATGTTGACATTACAGGAAACAATAAGACCATCGGCTGATTTGCGAAATCATTATTCCGAAATATCAAAACTGTGTAAGGAAAACAAAGAAGCAGTGATTATTACAGTAAATGGCAGAGGCGATACGGTTGCGCTTTCCTATGAAGAATATAAAAATATGAAAGCAAGAATCGAATTACTAGAAGTATTAGCCGAAGCAGAAGATGATGTTAAAAATGGCAGAGTTGCTCCGATAACGGAAACATTTGACGATTTGAGGAAAATAAGCAAGTGATTGTATATGCTGTCATAGATCAACGTCAGGATTATTTGAATATTATTCGTGGTTTGTAGAAAAGTTCATCATTAAAAAAGAGTCATACCATTGTGGTTCTTATCTGTGAAGCCTGTAAAATCAAGGCTTCACAATTTTTTTACGGATTTTAGCACTCAACCCTTGTTTGCCTGAGTTCTCTACATAGTGTCTGCTGATTAACTTGAAAAACCTTGAATTTGCTGACTTTTCACCCGTTATCTGTTATAATAGATGCAAGGGTTTCAATAAAATGAAATCATTTTCTTTGCAGATCATCGAAGAATTTTACAAGTAAAGATGCTGCCGCGACATTACAAAAAATGTGCCAGAAAAGATTATCTGGCATTTGCCAAAAGCAAAAAACACAGTGCAAAGAACATGGCATCCGTTTGTCAGGTTCAAAACTTGGGCGACCGGGAGTGAATGTAAAAGTGGATAAAAACAGGAATATCAGGATAATATCGACAGGATCGAAGTGGAACGTATATTTAGCTTAAGCAAACGTTGTTACGGCATGAGCTGTATTACCACCAAGCTGGAGAAAAACCAGCTTACATCCATCGCATTATCCGTATTTCTCACGAATCTGTTTAAGATGCAGAGACGAATAATTTTTGCCTTTTACATCTGTACCGGATTTGGGATCGATATAGGATCATAAATCTGTGTCTTTCTGTTTGATCAGCAGACACTAATTTAAATAAGATGATTATATAAAAAGATTATTCAAATAACAGAGTTAATAGGGGGATTTTATGGCAATACGATCAGTAGAATATCTGCAAAGTCTTGTCCGAGAGCTTGTTAAACTTCCAGACGAGACTGAGTGGGTAGAATTTAAATGTAACAATAAGCAACCACAGATGATTGGTGAATATATTTCGGCATTAAGCAATTCAGCAGCACTATGCGAACGCCCAAAAGCATATTTGGTTTGGGGTGTAGATGATGCAACTCATAAAATTGTTGGAACTGAATTTCAGTATCGTAAAATGAAAAAGGGAAATGAGGAGTTGGAGGCATGGCTTTCCAGAATGCTCTCACCAAGAATTAATTTCCGATTTTTTGAGGTTCCTATGGATGAAGGAATGGTTGTGCTGATGGAGATTCCTTGTGCAGAGAAACAACCGGTACAATTTGCGGGTGGTGAATATATACGAATTGGAACAAATAAAAAGAACTTAAAAGAATATCCCGATAAAGAAAGAGAATTATGGAGAACATTCGATTCTACACCATATGAACTACGAATTACGATGGGAAATTTAGATGAAGATGAAATGGTGTTATTGCTGGATTACTCAAGATATTATGATAAACTGGAAATGCCAATTCCGAGAAATCGGGATAAAGTATTGGAAGATTTACAGCATGAAAAGTTCATAAAGAGAAATGATGCTGGTACATGGGATATCACGAACATGGGGGCATTGATGATAGCAAAGGATTTGAAGAAATTTGAATCTTTGCATAGAAGAACTGTCAGAGTGATTTGGTATAAAGAAAACTCCAGGTTGGAGGCTATTAGGGAAAAAGAATTCTGTGCAGGCTATGCATTTTCACATGAAGAAATCGTACAGTATATTATGACGATTATTCCACAGGAAGAGGTAATTGTAGAGGCAACAAGGAAATCTGTTGTCAGTTTCCCGAAAATTGCTATCCGTGAGTTGTTGGCAAACGCTATGATACATCAGGATCTTCAGCAAAGAGGTACAAATCCGATGGTTGAAGTGTTTAAAAATCGAATTGAGTTTTCAAATGCCGGTGCACCGTTGGTAGCAATCGAAAGAATTGTAGATTCAGTGCCGGTATCCCGAAATGAAAATATTGCTGGATTTATGCATAAATGTGGTATCTGTGAGGAACGTGGCAGTGGTTATGATAAGATCATTGAGGAAACTGGTAAAAATGAATTGCTTGCACCGAGAATTGAAAATCAAAACAATCAATTTACAAAAGCAATACTGTTTGCAAAAGTACCATTTGAATTAACGACGAAAGAAGATCGGATGCGTACTTGTTATATGCAGGCTTGTCTGGCATATGTCAATTTTGAAGGTATTTCTAATTCGGATATTCGAAAGATATTTGGATTGGGAGAAAAAGAGAAAGCGAAAGCATCTCGACTTCTTGCCAGTGCGGTTGAAGGAGGCTATATTAAAGTAATGGATCCAGATACTGCACCAAGGTATAAAAAGTATATTCCATATTGGGCATAATTTAAGTTTCGCTAAGTTTCACTTATATTGGTATTGATGGACAAAAATATAATAGAATAATATGAAAAAGCATTGAAAACCGTTGATTAGTGGTTGTTTCAGTGCTTTTTTCTTTCGCCAAAGAAGAAAAAATAATGAATTTAAGTTTCGCTAAGTTTCACCAAATTCATCTTTTTAAACAAATTAGCACTCGACACTTGACGTGGCTAACAAAAGGTGCTATATTGTAGTCAATCTGAGAGAGAACCACATCGGGGATATATTGAAAGGTACCTGTATATCCTAAGAAAAGGGACATTTCAGAGAGGTGAGTGTAAATAGAGAAAGAGTAGAACCTGCGGCGAGATCCGCAGGTTTTTGAGAAAGGCAAGGTGATTTCAATGAACATCAGTAAATTTACGACGAAGTCACAGGAAGTAGTACAGGAATGTGAGAAGGTTGCCATGGATTACGGTCATCAGGAGATGGGTGAGGATCATCTGTTGGCGGCAATGCTGCGGGTAGAGGGAAGCCTGATTCCGAAGCTCATTGAAAAGATGGGAATAGATGTGGATGTATTCCAGGCACAGGTAGATGGCGTGCTGGCAAAACGTCCAAAGGTAAGCGGCGGAGATATGCGGATTGACCGCTATCTGAATGAGGCGTTGATATATGCTGAGGACGAGGCAAAGCGGATGGGAGATGAATATGTATCCGTGGAGCATCTTTTCTTAAGTATGCTGGAGCATCCAAGCCGCGAGATCAAGGCATTGATGAAACAGTGCCAGATCACCAGAGAGCGTTTTTTGCAGGCATTGTCCCAGGTGCGGGGAAACCAACGTGTGACCAGTGATAATCCGGAGGCCACCTATGATGCTCTGGAAAAATACGGCTATGATCTGGTGGAGAGAGCCAGAGAGGGCAAGATCGATCCGGTGATCGGCAGAGATAATGAGATCCGTCATATTATCCGGATCCTTTCCAGAAAGTCCAAGAATAATCCGGTGCTGATCGGTGAGCCCGGCGTTGGTAAGACGGCTGCAGTAGAAGGACTGGCACAGCGTATTGTGAAGGGAGATGTGCCGGAGGGCTTAAAGGACAAAAAGATCTTTGCACTGGATATGGGCTCTCTGGTTGCCGGAGCGAAGTACCGTGGAGAGTTCGAGGAGCGTCTGAAAGCATTACTGGAGGAGGTCAAGAAGAGTGAAGGACAGATCATTCTCTTTATTGATGAGCTGCATACCATTGTAGGAGCCGGTAAAACAGAGGGTTCTATGGATGCCGGCAATATGTTAAAGCCAATGCTTGCCAGAGGCGAGCTTCATTGTATCGGTGCGACCACGTTGGATGAGTACCGGCAGTATATTGAAAAGGATGCGGCTCTGGAACGTCGTTTCCAGCCGGTTATGGTATCAGAGCCAACCGTGGAGGATACGATTTCCATTCTCCGTGGCATCAAGGAGCGTTATGAGGTATTCCATGGCGTGAAGATCACAGACAGCTCCCTGGTAGCAGCAGCAACACTTTCCAATCGTTATATTTCCGACCGTTTCCTGCCGGACAAGGCAATCGACCTGGTAGATGAGGCGTGCGCCATGATCAAGACAGAGCTTGATAGTATGCCGGCGGAGTTAGATGAGCTGAACCGTCAGATCATGCAGCTTCGTATTGAGGAGCAGGCATTAAAGAAAGAAACGGATCACCTTTCCCAGGAGCGTCTGGAGGCATTGCAGAAGGAGCTGGCAGAGCTTCAGGAGAAGTTTGAACACCAGAAGGCACAGTGGGAAAGTGAAAAGGCTGAGGTGGATAAGGTAAGCAAGATCAAGGAGGAGAGAGATTCTCTTCGCAATGAGATGGAGCAGGCGCAGGCAAGGGGCGATTACACCAAGGCGGCGGAGATTCAGTATGGCAGGCTGCCGGAGCTGGAAAGACAGCTTGAGGAGGCAGAAGAGAAGGCGAAACAGCGCGGAGATTCCATGGTGCAGGAGGCTGTGACTGAGGAAGAAATTGCCAAGATCATTTCCCGCTGGACCGGTATTCCGATTGCAAAGCTGACCGAGGGAGAGCGTGAGAAGACACTTCATCTGGCTGATGAGCTTCATAAGAGAGTCGTTGGACAGGATGAGGGTGTAGAACTGGTATCCGAGGCAATCCTTCGATCTAAGGCAGGGATCAAGGATCCAACGAAGCCGATCGGTTCCTTCCTGTTCTTAGGTCCTACCGGAGTCGGTAAGACGGAGCTGGCCAAGACACTGGCGCAGGCATTGTTTGATGATGAAAATGCAATGGTCCGTATTGATATGAGTGAATATATGGAGAAGTATTCTGTGGCACGTCTGATCGGAGCGCCTCCGGGATATGTCGGTTATGAGGAGGGCGGCCAGCTGACCGAGGCAGTCCGCAGAAAACCATATTCCGTTGTACTTTTCGATGAGATTGAGAAGGCACATCCGGATGTGTTCAATGTGCTGCTGCAGGTACTGGATGATGGACGTATCACGGATTCCCAGGGCAGAACCGTTGATTTCAAAAACACGATCCTGATCCTGACTTCTAATATTGGCTCCACTTATCTGTTGGAGGGCATTGAGGAAGACGGAACCATCAGTGAGGAGGCAAGAAACCAGACGATGGCAGATCTGAGGGCTTCTTTCCGTCCGGAGTTTTTGAACCGTCTGGATGAGATTATTCTCTTTAAGCCGCTGACGAAGGACAATATCCACGGTATTATAGACATTCTGATGGATGAGTTAAATGGCAGACTTCGTGAGAAGGAGCTTACTGTGGAGCTGACTCCGGCAGCCATGGATCTGATCGTGGAACAGGCATATGAGCCGGCGTTTGGTGCGCGTCCGTTGAAGCGTTATCTGCAAAAGCATGTGGAAACTTTGCTGGCACGTCGGATTCTGGAGGATACGGTTCACGCCGGGGATACCATTGTGATCGACAGTCAGGATGGGGTACTTGTCACCAGATAACATTTTATAAAAACAGGCAATCCTGTTAACATTTCAGAAATTGTCCTGCAAGAATAAAAAAGGGCAAAACCAGCGTTTTGCCCTCCAAGAATTGCTTCGCAATTCTCGTTGGCTTCCCTCTACGCTACGAGCATTTTCCTATACACTAAAAGAAGAGCCATGAATATTCATAGCAATTATGTTTCGATTTCTATGAAATTCATGGCTCTTTTAGTTTATAGGAAATTTTCTCCTTTTTATTTGTTAGATCTATTGCTGTGAAATTATTTCCGATGTTTCACTGTGGTGTTACTATACGGTTTATTTTGCATTAGCGGCATCAAATTCTTTAACGATATCTTCTTCCGGAGCTTTAGTGAGAAGGCTTACGATCACGATGACTACGCAGGATACCAGAAATGCCGGAAGCAGCTCGTAGATATCGAAGGCACCACCCAGTGGACGTACACAGTATTTCCAGATAAACACTACGACACCGCCGGCAATCATACCGGACAGAGCACCTGCCAGATTACAGCGTTTCCAGAACAGGGCAAAGAGCATTACGGCACCGAAGGCACCTCCAAAGCCTGCCCAGGCAAAGGATACAATACCAAATACGCTGGAGTTTGGATCTCTTGCCATCAGTACACCAACGATGGCGATTGCAATAATTGTGATTCTGGCAAGGAGAAGCTCTCTTTTTTCGGAAATCTTGATTCCGAGGAAATCCTTAACTACGTTCTGGGAAATACCGGAGGCTGCAGCCAGAAGCTGGCTGTCAGAGGTAGACATGGTTGCGGCAAGCACACCGGCAAGGATCACACCGGCGAGAAGTGCCGGGAGAATACCATGTTTACTCAGCAGGTCGGTGATCGCCATGATAATGGTTTCCGGATCGTCCAGAGCTTTGATGGAACCGTACTTTGTCATACCGAGACCAACCACACCGATAAATACGCCGACGGTCATGGCGATGACTACCCAGATGGTGGCAATACGACGGGAAAGCACAAGTTTCTTTTCATCCTCGATGGACATAAAACGTACTAAGATATGAGGCATACCAAAATAACCGATACCCCAGGCAAGGGTAGAGATGATCGGAATGATTCCGCCGTAGGAAACGGCATTTCCAGTGGTGGCATCATAAAGCTCTGTCAGGGAGAAGTATCCCGGCAGAGAGTGGGCATTGTCCATAACGGCACCAAGACCGCCGGCCTTGCTGATACCAAATACCATAACTGTGACGAGAGCAATACTCATAACAATACTCTGAACCAGGTCAGTAGTACATACGGCACTGAAACCACCCATTAATGTGTAGCATACAATGACCAGTGCAGAAAGAACCATCGCTGTCATATAATCTGCTCCGAAAAGACTGTGGAACAGCTTACCGCAGGCAGCAAAGCCGGATGCCGTATATGGAATGAAAAAGATCACAATGACCAGAGCGGCAACGGCAGTAATGATATTTTTCTTATCATGAAAACGCTTTGCAAGGAAATCCGGAACGGTGATCGCCTTGATATTGCTGGAATAACGGCGGAGACGTCTGGCAACAAAGAACCAGTTCAGCCAGGTACCGATCGCAAGACCGGCAGCGGTCCAGAATGCACTGCAGACACCGGACAGATAAGCCACACCGGGCAGTCCCATCAGCAGCCAGCTTGACATATCACTGGCTTCTGCACTCATGGCGACAACGAGAGGTCCCATTTTACGTCCTCCCAGATAGAAGTCCTCCGAAGTTTTGTTCTGGTTACTAAACCGGATACCGATATAGATCATTCCTATCAGATATGCGGCGATTGCGATGATTATACACACATCATTCATTCTGAATTTCCTCCTTTAGTGTTTGTGTTACTGACAAAAAAAT
>CAKRHL010000099.1 GCA_934338765.1 uncultured Lachnospiraceae bacterium
GCTTGTGGTGGCCAGAGGCAGCAAGAGTGTCAACGTGGACAGCTTTCAGTGCGATCTGTATGAACTGCTGGATGGAAATCAGAAGATAAAAGCCCAGTATATGGGGAATTATCTGCTGGATTACAGTTGGTCTGAAAGTCAGACAGCATTGTTAGACCATTTTTTACATCAGGAGCCGTGATTTCTTCATAATTGACAAAATTTCTCAGATAATTCCATTTTAATTCCGGCATAATGACATATTTTTTCATTTTATGTTCCATGCTATGGCAAGCAGAGGTTGTAAAATAACGTTGTCAAAGTTAATTGAAAAAGGTAAAAAGGAGAAAAAATATGGAAAAGAAAGGAATTAAAGTGGTACTTGCTGACAACAATGTACAAGACAGAGAAACCAGGACGAAAGCAATCGAAGAAGCCGGTATGCAGGTGGTCTTTTCGACAGGAGACGGAAAGAAAGCACTTGATGCGATTTATCGCGAACAGCCGGACATTGTGGTTATGGATATGATCCTTCCGGGGCTTGACGGTATAGGAATACTGGAAGAGATGGAGCAGGTGGACATGCTTAAGCGGCCTGTCATCATGATCGTAACGGCATTAAAAACGTCCCAGATGGTTTCAAAAGCACTGCAGAAGGGAGCCGGTTATTATATGATGAAGCCGGTATCCAACAAAGTATTTGGAAAGAGATTGACACAGATTGCAGAGGAGATGCAGGAAAGGAGTACGGAATCTAAAATGTCTCCGGCACAGGAACAGGAATATGTTGCAGCGGAATATGCGGCAGCCGGTGAACAGACGCATTTACAGGCGGAGGCAGAACATCAGATGGAAAACAATGTTGTGCATATTGACAGACAACCTTCTTACACGGTATCTGCATCAAAGCAGACAACAGGACACAGCAGATATTCCGGTGATCTGGAAAAGGATGTTACCAATGTTCTGTTGGAGATAGGGATCCCGGCGCATATCAAAGGATATCAGTACATACGTCAGGGCATTATTATGTCTTTTCATGACAGAAGCATGCTTCAGTATATAACGAAATATCTGTATCCGGCCATTGCCAAGAAAAATAAAACTACATCCAGCAGTGTTGAGAGAACAATACGTCATGCCATTGAGGTTGCATGGCGCAGAGGAAATATGGATGTTTTGGAGGATATTTTTGGCAATACGGTTTGCGCAGGAAAAGGAAAACCGACCAACTCGGAATTTCTTGCTTTACTGACAGACAGATTTCGTCTGGAGTACCGGGAAAAGATTGTTTCTTAAACAAATGGGCAGGTTTACGGGATCATCAATAGGCATAAACGTTCGTCGGGCAGGAGACAACTGCTTGACGGAATAGTGAGAATTAGGGTATACTTGAAAAGTTGTATGTTATATGTAAGGGATATCACATGTAAACTTTGTATACATGTATGCAATATTGATGAAGAAAGGAGGCCTGTTTATGGATAGCAAATCAATGATGGAATTAACCAAGGAGCTGGATGCGGAATTTGACAATCTGGTAAATAACTGTATGACATCCGGCGCCATTGATTTAAATTTATATCAGGAATATGACGTGAAAAGGGGACTTCGTGATAGTGCCGGAAAGGGTGTACTGACGGGATTGACAGAGATTTCGGATGTTGTGGGCTTTCAGGTGGTAAATGGAGTCAAGGAGCCGGCGGACGGTAATCTGTATTACCAGGGATATGATGTAAAACAGCTGGTAGGCTCTGATCCCAAGAAAAGATTTGCATTTGAGGAGGCAACCTATCTGTTGTTGTTTGGACGTCTGCCAAATGAAGCGGAGTTTAATGTATTCAAGGAAATCCTTGCAAGTCTGCAGGAACTGTCAGGCCCTTTTATCAGAGATGTTATTATGAAGGCACCAAGTGAAAATCTGATGAATGGTCTGATGAAAAGTGTGCTGACTCTGTATTCTTATGACAGTTGTCCGGATGATATTTCCGTAGCCAATGTTCTGCGTCAGTCATTGCAGCTGATCGCAAAGCTTCCGCTGATCGCCGTATACAGCTATCATGCGTATCGTCATTTTACCTTTGCGGAAAGTCTGGTGATCAAGCAGCCGAAGAATGAATACTGCACTGCAGAGAATATTCTTTATATGCTTCGTCCCAATGGAAAGTTTACGCCGTTGGAGGCGAGAGTTCTGGATGCGGCGCTTGTTCTTCATGCAGAGCACGGTGGCGGTAATAACTCCACTTTTACCAATCATGTGGTAACATCATCAGGAACTGATACATATTCAGCTGTGGCAGCATCGATCGCATCTCTGAAGGGACCGCGGCATGGCGGTGCCAATCTCAAGGTTCAGCAGATGTTTGATGATCTGCGTGCAAACTGCACCGATACCACAGATGACGAGCAGGTTCGAGACTATCTGTCCAAGGTGTTAAATCGTGAAGCCTTTGATAAGAGTGGTCTGATCTATGGAATGGGTCATGCGGTATACACGCTTTCTGATCCGAGAGAGGTTGTCCTGAAATCACTGGCAGAAAAGCTTGCTGAGGAGAAAGGTCTTCGTCAGGACTTTGAGCTTTATGACAGAGTAGAGAAGATATCAGCTGATCTGCTGCAGAAGAACCGTCATGTGTTAAAGCCGGTTTGTGCCAATGTAGATTTTTACAGTGGATTTGTATATACCATGCTGGGAATCCCAAGAGAAATGTTCACACCTCTTTTTGCAATCTCACGTATTGCAGGATGGAGTGCGCATCGTCTGGAGGAGCTTGTAAACAGAGGCAAGATCATTCGTCCTGCGTATAAGTATGTAGGACATCACAGAAGATTCAAGGAAAGAAGCAAACGAAAGTAGTGATGTCCGGTCTCTGTTATACAGAGTAATGTTTCTGATAGTATTTTTCCAGAAAGGAAATAAAAAGGTACAGTCCTGTGGAGATCAGGCACAGGATTACAATGGAAAGAAGAACGTAGTCAAGTTTAAAGACCTGACTGCCGTAAATAATTAAATAACCAAGTCCTGCTTTGGCAGCGACAAACTCCCCGATGATAACGCCCACCAGAGTCAGTCCGATATCCACTTTCATGGCACTGATAATGGCGGGAATATTGCCGGGGAGTATTAATTTACAGAGAATATCTTTTTTGGATCCCCCCAGAGTACGTATCATCTTGATCTTTCCCGGATCCATTTCCAAAAATGTGTTATAGAGTGTGATCGTGGTGCTGAAAACAGCCACACTGACTGCGGCGACGATGATGGTTTTCATATTATTGCCCAGCCATACGATAAAGACCGGAGCCAATGCCGTTTTTGGCAGACTGTTCAGGACGACCAGATAGGGTTCTAACACCTTGGCAATGGTTTCATTCCACCAGAGCAGGACGGCAAGCAAAATGCCGATCACAATGACCAGAAAAAAGCTTAAAAAGGTTTCCCCCAGAGTCACACCGATGTGATAAAATATCGTGTGGCTTTTTGCCATTTCAGCAAAACATAAAATAATTCTTGATGGGCTGCTGAAAATAAATGAATCCATCCATTCCAGTCTTGTAGCGATCTCCCAAAGTGCGATGAAGACAACAAAAAATAAAGTACGAAGAAAAAGGATCTTTCTCTTTTGTCTGGCTGCTTTTTGTAAAAATTGCTGCTGCAGATCACTCATTATTGTTCAACTCCTTCCATACCAGATTAAAATAATCTTTAAATTCAGGAGAACTTCGGGCAAGAAACGGAGTCCGTTCTCCCGGACAGCTCAGATGAAGTGTGATTTCCTTTTTGACGGTGGCAGGACGGGCAGACAGGATGATGATGCGGTCTGCCATGCTGATGGCCTCCGAGATATCGTGTGTGATCAGAAGCGCCGTTTTCTTTTCTTTTTTGAGGATCGCCCAGACATCATCGGAGACGGAAAGTCTTGTCTGATAATCAAGAGCGGAAAAAGGTTCATCCAGAAGCAGAAGATCCGGTTCCAGCATCAGAGTACGGATCAGGGCGGCTCTTTGACGCATACCACCGGATAACTGGTTAGGCTTTGCGTTGCGGAAGCCGTCTAACTGGTATTTTTTTAACATATGATCAATTTTCTGGGGCAGTCCGTTGACAGACTGATGTGTAATTTCCGGACCAAGTGCAATATTCTTATGTGTGGTGCGCCATTCCAGAAGATGATCCTTCTGCAGCATGTATCCGGTTTTCTTGTTTTTCTGCAGCAGGATCTCACCCTGATCGGGCTGCAGAAGCCGGCAGATCAGGGAAAGAAGTGTGGATTTGCCGCAGCCACTGGGACCGACGATCGCCACAAATTCTCCGGGTTCAATGGAAAAGCTTACCCGATCCAGAACCAGCGTTTCTCCCTGCAGCGTATGATAGGCATAGGAGAGGTTTTTGACTTCTAACAGATGATTCATATCAGTCCTCATATAGACAATGGTTTACGATAATATATTCATGAAAAAAAATAATGTGAAATGAGGAAAGATGTATATTTTTATTTGCATGTGAAATAATAGTACAGAACAATGAAAAGGAAAGGTATGGTGCTGATATGAGAAAGAAAGTATTGATATTAGGAACTGTAATGACACTGGCTGCCGGATGTCTGGCAGGGTGTGGCGCAAACAACAATTCTACGACAGACCAGTCAACTGCTTCTCCCGCTGTAGAAGATGACAGAGATCTGAATACCATGGATCCGCAAAATTCCCCAAATGGAGATGATGGTGCCGTGGACGATCTGGAGGATGGTGTTGATGATGCCGTGGATGGAGCGGAAGATGCTGTAGATGATGTGATCGATGGCACAGAGGATGCTGTGGACGATGCGGCAGACGCACTGGATGGCAATGATGACACCAATGATACAAAGAATACAACAAACAATAAGAAAAATAACAAGACAACGAATAAGACAATAAACAACAAAAAGAATAATACCGGGAAGAGATAGCTGCAGGAGCGGATATCTGAGAAAATAACAAGGCTGTCAGTGATCCGACACAGGCAGCCCTGTTATGTATATGGAAACTAGGAAACGGTATCTTTCCGCCATACATATAAATCTCCAGGTTTGTCCTGATATATAGTTTCTTTGATGCGCTGAAATCCAAGAGAGGCTGCAAGGCGGATGGAAGAGGTGTTGTCAGGAGATATCACTGCAACAATACGGTCAAATTCCAGATCTTCGCCGGCGTATTCCAGTATCTTACGGCATGCCTCACTGGCATATCCCATAGACCGGTAGTCTTTGTCCAAAAAATAGGACAGCATAATTTCTCCATTATCATCTACGATCTGGCTCTCAATTCCGGCCTGACCGATCAGACGGTTCTGATCCTTCAGGAATATCCCCCATAATCCAAAACCGTAGAAACCGTAAACCATTTGGATGTAAGATACAAAACGGGCATATTCTATATCGTAATTATCAGAAATATGCGGAACATATGGGTGGATTTCTTTTTGATGACAGATACGAAAATAATCATCAAAGTCATTTTGGGTCATTTCCCGGATTTCCAGCCGGTCTGTTTCGAGCGAAAGCATATCAAAGTCTCCTTTTCTCTGTTTAACGTGTTTTTATTCCTAAGAGTATAGCACATTTTTTGTGAAAGGGGATAGGATTTTATAGCGTTTTCTGATATAATTATTGTAATATTTGCAGGAGGATTTAAGAGACTATGGCACAGATAAAACCATTTATGGCAGTAAGACCAGTGGAAAAGCTTGCAGATAGAGTGGCAGCTCTTCCCTATGATGTATATAACCGTCAGGAGGCCAAAAGAGAAGTAGAGAGAGAGCCTCTTTCTTTTTTGAAGATAGACAGAGCGGAGACACAGTTTCCGGATGAAGTAGATACATATGATCCGTGTGTATATCAGAAGGCCGCGGAACTTTTAGCTGAGATGAAGAAGGACGGTGTATATGTATCGGATCCTGACCATGCATATTATATTTATCGCCTGACGATGGACGGAAGGGCTCAGACAGGTATTGTGGCATGTGCTTCTGTGGATGATTATCTGGATAATGTGATCAAGAAGCATGAAAATACAAGAGAAGAAAAGGAGCAGGATCGGATTCGTCATGTGGATACCCTGAGTGCCCAGACAGGTCCGATCTTTCTGGCATACCGTTCCAAAGAGGAGATCAATGAGGTGGTTGCTTCTGTCATGGAAAAGGAAGCACCATTATATGATTTTACCGCAGTGGATGGGATTTCACATACTGTGTGGAAAGTATCGGAGACCGATCAGGTAAAGACTATACAGGATACCTTTGCAGGGATTGATGACATTTATATTGCCGATGGACATCACAGAGCGGCTTCCGCAGTCAAGGTGGGCATCAAGAGAAGACAGGAACACCCAGGATATGACGGCACGGAGGAGTTTAACTATTTTCTGTCTGTTTTATTCCCGGACGATCAGCTGATGATCATGGATTACAACAGAGTGGTTCGTGATCTCAACGGTCTTTCTACAGAGGACTTTCTGAAAAAGATAGAGGAGATATTTACGGTTTCCGAGCTGGGAGACAAGGCACAGTCGCCACAGCGCAAGGGACAGTTTACCATGTATCTGGAGGAAAAGTGGTACCTTCTGGAAGCATCTCCGGAGATGCTTGCGGAGTCAGACGCCGTGAAGTCTCTGGATGTTTCGCTGTTGCAGGAGTATCTTCTGGAACCTGTACTGGGGATTCATGATCCACGGACGGATGACAGGATTGATTTTGTGGGAGGCATCCGTGGGCTGGAGGAGCTGGAGAGACGTGCCGGGACAGATATGAAGGTTGCATTTGCAATGTATCCGACTTCGATCGCGGAGTTGTTTGCAGTGGCTGATGCAGGACTTTTAATGCCTCCAAAGTCTACGTGGTTTGAGCCGAAGCTTCGCAGTGGGTTATTTATACATGAGATTTAGATTTAGAGGTTGTTATGGAACGATTTTTTGAAAGCAAACCGGTAGTATATATGTCAAAGTTTATTGATATGATCATATTAAATATTATATTTATTGTGAGCTGTATTCCTGTTTTTACTATAGGTGCTGCATGGACGGCCATGTATTATACCTGTGTGAAGGTGATACGCAGAGACCGGGGGAAGATCTGGCAGGAGTATAAGCACAGTTTTATCAGCAATTTCAAGACGGCAACCGGTGTATGGGTGATCCTGGCGGTTGTGGAGGGAACTCTTGGAGTGCTGACATTGCAGCTGCTGGCCCGGGGACATGGCAGTTTATCTGCAGCTGTGATCGGACTTGCGATGGCATGTTTTCTTTTTGTGCTGGCACTTATAGTATATGCTTTTGCTGTACTGTCCCGTTTTACGGTCAATGCAGTGGGAGCAATACAAAATGCGGCGGTCATTTCCATTCATCATGGAGGAGAGACGGTCTATATGCTTGTTTTGACGCTGGGACTTGCTACA
>CAKRHL010000100.1 GCA_934338765.1 uncultured Lachnospiraceae bacterium
ACTGTGGCAGCTCATCCACTGCTCTCTGACGGTCATGCTCATTGGTAATGGCAGGGAGCACCAAAAGCTCCATAAACCGCTTGATAAATGTTGATTTTCCTGTACGGACCGGTCCGCATACTCCTAAGTAAATCTCGCCATTGGTTCTGCTGGCGATGTCTGTATATACCTGAAATTCCTCCATGGCTACCTCCCGGAATGCTTTGGCAATGCACTGGTACATGCCGACCGGGCATTGCATGGTTTGCTGTTTGTCTATCTATATGCATTCCGAAATAATATTATGACTTTTCTATGAGTCCATATATGATTTAAAACCATCAGAGTAATGGATCTTTTCGTCCTTTGTGATAAAGAGAGCCTCCACACCATCCATGGAATTGACCAGCTTCAATCCTTCCGAAAGCCCCAGTGCAAACGCTGTGGTGGAAAGTCCGTCTCCGTCCACTGACTTGTCCGATATAATGGACACGCCCAGAAGATCATTTTCATAGGAATATCCCGTTTGCGGATTTAAGATATGATGATACAGGGTGCCATCCTCCGCCTTAATATATCTCTCATAAATTCCGGAGGATACTACGGATTTATCACGGATATTTACCACGCTCACTGTCTCACTCCGATCAGCAAAGGGTTGTTGTATCCCAATCCGGAACCCATCGGATTCACTTTTTCCTCCCAGACATAGAATATTTCCTCCCAGATCGATCACCGCTGATGTGACCCCATTTTGGGACAGATAGTCCTTCAAACGATCTGCAATATATCCCTTGGCGATTCCTCCCAGATCCAGTTCCATGCCGGATTTTTTCAGTGTCAGCGCATTCTTTTTTAATGCTATTTTTTTGTAATCTACATAAGAAAGTGCGTTCTCTATCTCTGCAGCATCCGGAACCGTTCCCTTCCCAGATGAAAAGTCCCACAGACTGCTGACCGGATCAATGGTAATATCAAAGCTCCCTTTGGAAAGACGGCTGTAATACAGACCTTTTTCAAGGATATCCTTCATATCCTCCGATACCTTTATATCCAGACTTCCGTCCTTCTCCCCACTCTGCGCCGCCTCTCTGCTGACCTGATTGATCTGATAAAGCTCACTGTCCTTGCGTGTGGTACTAAACAGCTTCTCATACTTTGTACAAAGAGAAATACATTGATCCAGTACTTTCCGGCTGCCTCCCTTATATATGGTGATCGTGTAAGTGGTATCAAATGCAAAGCCGGATATTGATAATGGATCCTTGTTTTTCTCTGTATTTGAAAAGGGTGATACGCAGCCCGTCATACTGCATATCACCATAGTTACGATCAGACATATTGCAGGGAGCTTTTTTCTTATTTCTGCCTGTTTTGTCATATTAATCTCCCATTTTTTCAAACATCTGCTGTGCACAGTGTTCCACCTTCCATGCCCATTCATAAGAGGCAGAATAATGTCTGTTGATCTCCGGAAGTCCATTACCCATATGATAGACACCATCCTGTGCCAGATAGCTTTTTGCCAGCCAGCAGGCAGTCCTCATAATATTGCCCTGATCACTGGACGCATTGATTCCCTCAGAATCATCTGTATTAACACCGAATCCCGTGAGATTATGATCCTCTCTTGCTCTCCGCGAGGTACCCCATGCACTTTCTAACGCTACAATAGAGGCAAGACCCACTGCATTGACACCGTATTTATGTTCTGCCTTCACAAATACCGGAGCTAATGTTACCATTTCGCTTCCCTTTAGCATTTTTCTCATCTGAGGCACTGTGGCATAGCTTTTCACTGTCAGATCATATGGATTAAAGACTACAGGATTGTGCTTCTTTATTCCCTTTACATAACGGGAATGTATCTTCTCATATTTTTTTCTGATCCGGTGAACCGGTTTTTTTAACCTGCCAAGCTTTTGGTCACAATCATTGATCTCCCTGTCCAGATATCCTCCCAGATCGATGGTTTCATTGTCCTCAAAAAATGCATCTATCCCGGATACGCTCAGTACATCAAAATAATTGGGATTGCACAAAATATACCCCTGATATACTACCTGATCCACAGTAGAATCAAATCCCTGCACCGCTGCAGAAGATACCACATGGGACACGGCTGTTCCGGTCGCAGCTACCTTGACCGCTGTCGTGCTGTTACCGATAACCCGGCGCATTTTTTTCAAATATGCCTGACGCACTGTTAAGGACTGTGTCTTTGTGATCAAAGCTGATCTTTTGCCGGTAATCTTTTGATTCTCTTTTTTTAACTGCTGAATCTGGTTCATATACATGGAATTATGCAGAAGAACCTTTCCCTCGATCGGGCGGTACGTCGGAACCGGCGTTGGCTGTACCGGTGTTTTTTTGCTGTTATGTTTTCGTTTGTCCGACGTTTTGTGGTCCTTTCGATTCGATGAAGAGTCCTTTCCTGCTGCCGGCTTCTGGTTTGTTTTGTCCTCTGCCGTTTTTTCTGTTGCTTCCGGCATATTGTCAGTCACATCCTGATCCGGATCATCTGTTCCATTGTCTATGGTGATCTCTGTGGTCGCCAGATCCTCCTCATTTGCCGCCAAAAGCTGCAATCTCGGTGCTGCCTCCACCAGAATCAATGTAGATATCAGAATCATTACCGTTACTTTCCATATTTTGTTACTCATGATGTCATTCTTCCCCTTCCTGCTGCTGTCTCAGCCATTGTCTTTCCTTCTCTGTCAGTTCTGCTTTCTCCAACAGATCCGGTCTGTTCTTGGCTGTTCTCAGGATAGACTGCTCCCGGTACCATGCCGCAATATTTTTGTGGTGTCCAGAAAGAAGGACAGGTGGAACCTTTTCCCCCATCCACTCCTCTGGTCTTGTGTACTGCGGATATTCTAGCAGATTATCGGAAAAAGACTCCTTGACTGCCGACATACCGTTATTTAAAACGCCCGGTACCAGACGGGCAATGGTATCCATCACCACCAGAGCCGGAAGCTCTCCGCCTGTGAGCACATAATCTCCGATCGAGACATTATCTGTCACGATCTTTTCCAGTACCCGCTCGTCAATCCCTTCGTAATGACCACAGAGCAGTACCAGATCCTCCTCCTGGGACAGTTCCTCTGCAATCTGCTGATTAAAGGTACGTCCCTGAGGCGTCATAAACACAACTCTCGGTCTTGCATTTCCTATGGATCTGCAGATACTCTCATAGCACTGATATACCGGCTCCGCCTGCATCACCATACCGGCACCCCCGCCGTAAGGATAATCATCCACCCGGTTATGTTTGTTGTTGGCAAAATCCCGGATATTGACTGCATTCACCGATATATGGCCTGCCTTGATCGCCCGTCCGGTGATGCTCTCGCCCATGGCCCGCTCGATCATTTCCGGAAATAATGTCATTACATGAAAATTCATCGGATTCACCTCTCACAATGTGAAATTTGGTACTCTGTGACAGCTTCCTTTGCTGTCCCAAAGGATTTTACATCAGCCCTTCCATAATATGGACTGTCACAATCTTTTGCTCCATATCCCGTGCAAGCACGCAGTCAGGGATCACCGGAAGCAGCACTTCCGTTCCCTCATGGTCCACAACGTAGACGTCATTGGCTCCTGTCGTTAATACATCCTTTAATATTCCAAACTGCACTCCATCCTCTGTAACCACGGTGGCACCGATGATGTCCGCAATATAATATTCACCTTCATTCAGAGGAATGGCATTTTCTCTGGTCACTAACAGATCCTTCCCCTTATATTTTTCGATATCGTTGATCGAATCAATCCCTTTAAATTTTAAAATCACAAGATTCTTAAAAAAACGGGCGGAAGCAACTTCCAAAACCTTTTTTTCACTTCCGGTATCCAGAATGATCTCCTTCATTCCTTTAAATCTCTGTGGATCCTCCGTTGTCGGAAAAACCTTTACTTCCCCGCGGATCCCATGTGTATTGGCGATCACGCCAACTCTGAAATAATCTTCCATTTGATCTCCTTAAATAACAAAACAGATAAAGTCTCCTAAAAGTAAAAATACACCTGTACATGATCATGTACAGGCGTTTTTCACGAACCTACTGTCCGATTTCTACAGTAATCTTTTTGTCCGTATTATAGGCAGCCGCTTTTACAACAGTACGGATTGCCTTGGCAATACGACCCTGCTTTCCGATAACCTTACCCATGTCATCAGAAGCAACCTTAAGTTCCAATAGGATTTCATTCTCTGTCTCAGTCTCTGTGACAACCACCTCTTCCGGGTGATCCACAAGTGCCTGTGCGAGAACTTCCACTAATTCTTTCATATTCTACACATCCTCACTGGTCAAAAAAATTACTCGATTCCAGCCTGCTTTAACAGCTTACCAACTGTCTCAGTCGGCTTAGCACCATTTGCCAACCACTGCTTAGCCTTTTCCTCGTCAAACTTGAAAACGCTTGGGTCCTGATTTGGATCATAGGTACCGATCTCATCGATAAACTTACCATCTCTTGGAGATCTGGAATCAGCAACTACTACTCTATAGAAAGGTGCTTTCTTCTTACCCATTCTTCTTAATCTGATCTTTACTGCCATGTCTTTCACCTCCTAATCTTGCTTGTACTATTTATATACAAATTCCGGTATAACCGAAATCTGAATGCACTGTCATAAATGCCTCCCATTTAAAAACCAAATGGAAGCTTTGGCATACCGCCGCCGAAACGCCCTTTCTTTTTGCCCTTGCCGGACATCATACCGGACATCTGCTTCATCATTTTGCGGGACTGCTCAAACTGCTTGATCAGCTTATTGACCTCTGCAATATCTACTCCGGCACCTTTCGCAATACGCTTTTTGCGGGATGGATTGATCAATGCAGGATTGCCTCTCTCCTCCGGCGTCATGGAATAAATGATCGCCTCGGTTCCCTTAAATACATCATCGTCGATATCCAGATCTGTCGGAAGTCCCATTCCCGGCATCATACCAAGAATGCTCTTGATACCGCCCATCTTCTTCATCTGGCCGATCTGCTCCAGAAAGTCATTGAAATCAAACTCCGCCTTGCGGAACTTCTTTTCCATCTCTCTGGCTTTGTCCTGATCGATCTCAGCCTCCGCTTTCTCAATCAGAGTAAGCACATCGCCCATACCAAGAATACGTGATGCCATACGATCCGGATAAAACTGCTCCAGATCCGAAAGCTTCTCTCCCATACCGACATACAGGATCGGACGTCCTGTCACCGCACGGATGGAAAGTGCCGCACCACCTCGGGTATCACCGTCTAACTTTGTCAGAATGACTCCGTCTATCTCAATCTTTTCATGGAATGTCTTAGCTACATTGACTGCATCCTGACCTGTCATGGAATCCACAACCAGAATCGTCTGGTCTATGTCAATGTTCTCCTTGATCTCCTGTAACTCGCCCATCATATCCTCATCCACATGAAGACGTCCCGCGGTATCCAGGATCACAACATTCTCATTATGTGCTGCCGCATGCTCGATCGCTGCCTTTGCAATGTCCACCGGCTTATGGCTGGTACCCATGGAGAATACCTCCACGCCCTGCTTTTCTCCGTTGACCTTTAACTGCTCGATCGCCGCCGGACGATAAATATCGCAGGCTGCCAGCAGTGGACGGCGTCCTTTCTGCTTCAGCTTTCCGGCAATCTTCGCCGTGGTCGTGGTTTTACCGGCACCCTGAAGACCACACATCATAATGACGGTAATCTCATTGGATGGTTTCAACGCAATCTCTGTGGTCTCACTGCCCATCAGATTGACAAGCTCTTCATTTACAAGCTTGATCACCATCTGTCCCGGTGTCAGGCTGTTCATCACATCCTGTCCGACCGCACGTTCCTGCACTGTCTTGACGAAGTTCTTTACTACTTTAAAGTTTACATCTGCCTCCAGAAGAGCCATCTTTACTTCCTTTAAAGCTGCCTTCACATCCTCCTCCGTCAAACGTCCCTTGCTACGGAGGTTCTTAAAAACATTTTGCAGCTTTTCGGATAAACTATCAAATGCCATATAAATAACCTTGCCTTTCCAAAGAACTGCAAACTTTGGGCCGCAGGCACAAATTTGCTGTGTGAAAAAAAATTTTTTTCACACTATCCTCCATTTCAAAGTCTGCTTTTACAACACAATGGATAGTATACACAATCGTTTTAACATTGTCAAGTATTTTTCTTGACAAAAATCATTTTTTAAATATGTCAGACATCCTGAGACAAAAATCGATATCTTTTTTCAAACATAAGACATATTATGGGCATATCGATATATTACATGTGCGAAGCTTGTGTATTATACATATTCTTCCAGCATTTCACCAACACATCTCTGTATTTCCCGTAAAATTTCTTCACATATGTCTTTGTTCATTCCGGCTTGCACTCCAACCCGGACCAGTTCACGGATACCCGGATCTTTTCCATTGCCATCTACCGTCGTTGTATGTTCCCCAAAATAAGTATTACTGTATGTCAGATCATAAGCCGGACTTAACCTCCAGCAATCGTTTTCTTCATTATACAAGTATGAAAAGTTTTTCGAATGGTCGTCCCGATTATGTGCAAATACATTAAAACACATTCTTCGAAACATCTGCTCCCGTTCTATCGGATCATCGGCTGTCAGCAACCTCGTTAATTTCATCAGACTGTGATAATCCAGACTCGGCTGTTCAAAATCTAACTCTAATAATGCTGCTACCGTAGCTGTATGAATTCTTTTGACCTTTCCCTGATGTTCCTCCCGGTCGAACCGCTTTATTCCAAAATAACCATCACATCTCTCAGACGGAAACAACTTTGTCCTGCTCATAGTAATTCCACATTTTCCGGCACAAACCGAATACTCATACTCCATTCTCCCAATATTTCTGCCATCCACATGTGCCGGAAATTTGATGATCCACTCCTCCCCTCTGTACTTTGTCATGATCTTTGGCCGCGCACCTCCACTGGTGCCTCCCAGGCTGTATAATTCATCAAGCTTATCAGAATACTCCGTATTCAGAATTTTTTGACACTGCTCCGCCAGTTCATCCAGATCATCCATAGAATGTTCCTGTGCGATGTCTATATATGGCTCATAAGCAAGCTTTCCCATCCCGGAATGTCCCACAATAGCCAGCCGTTCCAGCACCGTATAGTTTTCCGGGTTCTTTCCTTTTTGCCTGAGAAGGCGATCCAGCAAAAGTCTTCCCCATGCATCCGGAAGACTATCTGCAAATATTCCAAACAGCCCATTAAAATATGTTTTTTCCGGTACAAAAACACGTCCATTCACCGGCAGAGAAAACGGACTAATAGATACTTCCTTTTCCAGCCACTCCTCACTATATTGAAACGCCACTCTTTGATCCTGTGTCATTGCCAGAGTGCCCACAAGACAATCATCCCACAAAACCTTTATAAGATT